>CAJOPQ010000042.1 GCA_905236445.1 uncultured Clostridia bacterium | reverse complement strand
GCTAATAAGAAACTTAGTAGCCTTAAGGGAACTATTGAGCATCAGAATAGTAAAGAAGTAAGAGCAGAGAAAAAAGCAGTTAAAGCACAAGCAAAAGAGCAAAATCGTCCATTCAAAGAAGTGTGGGCAGAACATGAAGCTGAGAAACAAAGAATTGCCGATGAGAAAGCGCAACAAATCGCAGAAGAGCAAGCAAGAATCGAAGCAGAAGAGAGAGCAAACAATCCAACAGAACAAGAATTGTTGAAAGAAATCAAAGAATTATTGTCTCTAAGTGTTACACAGAAATCCAACAAGTAAGACAAAGAAAACATTCCATAAGCGGAATGTTTTTTTTGCGAATTAAGATTTTTGAATTATAATACTAATTTATTCTGAAATAAATATTGTAACAATATTATAGTGTCGCCACTTAGAACAACATTTTTGTCTATAGTTATTTTCTTTGGGCTGATGAGAATCAAATTGGCTATTACATCTGCTTCGTCGGTAGCCACTATATTAATATTTCTAGCTGTGATTCTATAAGCATCTGTTATGACAACTTCAACATTTTTGATGTTACTAGAAATAATTGCCTGCAATATGTCCAGTAAGTTATCGTTGTTGACTTCCATATCATTGGGACATATTGCGTCCAGGTGGGATTGCCATATTGCTTCTAGATGTTTTAATCTAAAACTAAATAGTGAATGTATATTGATTGTGCTAGATTGCAAATCAATATATTTTTTTGCTAATGCAATTTCTTTTTGCATATTAAGTAAAACTAATGCCTTAACAAATGCTTGGCGAAATTCTCCCCTCGGCAGTCTTCTTGATTTGGTTATGTATGCTTCTTTCTCGGTAAATATTAGCGTTTCCGCAACTAATTCTTCAATGTCTTTGAGCAACTGTTTTGTTGGCTCTAGTATTGCAATGCTTAATACTGCATTGTTGCCATCTTTAACGATAGCAAAGACTCCTTTCTTGTCGTATTTGGGATTGGATATAATACTATCTTTGATATAGAAGAGATATTTACGATACTTGTAGTTAATAATAATGTCTAATTCCCACATATAATCCTATTAAAATTCCTTTATAACTAGTGTATGCTTATATTATATTTTTATTTTTACTTAAGCATATTTTTTTAAAAAAATTGTAAATCCACCCCTTTATTTTGATAGGACAAAACAATGTTATATGATACAATACTACTAAGATTGAAAAATGGAAGATAGAAAAATAGGCAAAAGGAAACATAGTCGAGGATAAGTCGTATGATTAATTTACTATCTTCTAGCGTATGGTTATATTTTGGCGTCGCTATACTATGTATAGTTATTATTTTGGTTGCGATTGTAATAGGCTTAGTGCCAATGAAAGTATATTTTAAGGCAGCGTTGAGTGGGGCGCATGTGTCTGCGATTAAACTTATTGCAATCAAGCTTAGGCGACACGATGTGTCGAAACTAGTAGACGCTTACATCACTGCCAAGAAAGGTGGAGTTAAGATCAAGATAGATGATCTGGAGACGCACCTTATGGCTGGTGGCGATATTAATAGGGTTGTTGAGGCATTGATAACTGCACGTGGGGCAAAACTTAACTTGAGTGTTGCAACTGCCAAAGCAATAGATTTAGCCAACAGAGATATTTTGAAAGCAGTCCAGAGTTGTGTAACACCAGTTGTTATTACTTCTCCAACTATTTCTGCTGTGGCCAAAGATGGTATCGAATTGGAGGTAAAAGTAAAAGTTACCGTTAAGACTAACATAGATACATTAATTGGTGGTGCAGGGGAGGATACAGTGCTTGCTCGTGTTGGAGAAGGCGTTGTCACAACCGTAGGCTCTGCTTCATCGCACTCGCAAGTGTTAGAGAACCCAGACATAATATCCAAGATGGTATTTAAGAAAGGTCTTGATAAAGGAACGGCGTTTGAGATACTTAGTATAGATATTGCAGATATTGATGTGGGTAAAAATATTGGTGCCAGACTTATGGCAGAGCGTGCAGAGGCCGATAGCAAGATAGCGAATGCAAGGGCAGAAGAACGGCGTGCTATGGCGATAGCTGCAGAACAAGAAATGAAGGCAAAAACGCAAGAAATGAAGGCGAAATTACTAGATGCAGAGGCTGAGGTGCCAATGGCAATAAGCACAGCGTTCAAAGACGGCAATATTGGTATTATGGATTATTATAGACTTAAGAACATTGAATCGGACATCGATATGAAGAATGCTATATCCCATTCAAAACTAATTGGCGAGAGTGAATAGCCTATGGAACAAATTCTTAAATACTTGCATGAAACTTTGCCAACATATGACGATTTCTTAGGATTGCTAATGCTCTTGCTAGTTGTGTTCTCGGTCCTATATGTGCTATTTAGAATAATTTTCTATATTGGTGATTCTCATACAAAAGAAAAGGTGGCAAAAGAAACCAAAAAGACCAAAGAAGCTAAGGTTGAAGAAAAGAAGGTAGAGGTTGTTAAGGAACAACCAAAGGAGCAACCAAAGAAACAAGAAGTAGTTATCCAGTACATCGAGGAGCCAAAGCCAGTATTTAATACATCTGATAATTGCAACTCAAGTACACAAACTTATATAATAGGTGGCTCAGACGGTGTTAGCACTAGATCTTATGGCAACAATTATTTGTATGATTATTATAACAATGGAAAAACATTTAATAATATAGAACAAAAGAAATTGGACTCATCAGTAGACGACAGTATTAAAGAAATTGAAAAGAAAACTGATGAGCTGCTCGAGGTTTATCAAGATCTTCCAACAGAGTTGAAACGCTACATTCTAAATAAGCTTTTGACATCTAAGTAGTAGCACAACAAAAATTTGACATAGTGTTTTTGCGGTTTTTTCAAAAAATAAATTTTGTCAAGTTGACATGTAATAATTGCGTGTGATATAATGGTAAAGATAAGAAAATAGATCAATAGAATATCGGTTGGGGGTATATAATATGGTGGATATAACAAGAGATGAAAAAGTTAGTTTTATATCAGATGAACTTAATGGTGTGGTTAAAGGTGGCAAGAAGAGGGAAGATAGGTTTGAATTGGAAGATGGGCGTGTAATTCTTGCTAGCAACTACAATTGTTTTATTGACTACGGAGTTGTAAGTGCGTCAGGAACACAAACAGATGATAGATCTGTCGAATATCGTAATTATATGATTGCAAAGATTGATTCACTAGGCAACTACGACGATATGTACACATATAGAGAGGGTGTTGTTAGAGCATGCATGGCAGAAAAAAGCCTATATGAAGATGAACTGGCAACTGCAGACGGTGCACAAAAGCAAGCGATACAAGATAGACTTAATGCCATCGCCGATCAGTATGGCAAGGCAATTGGCTGGATATCTCAGATGGAAATGTAATAGTAATAGATTATCCACAAAATGATATATTTTGTGGATTTTTTTATACAAAAAAACCACCTGACAAGCACATAGCTTTTTGTCAAGTGGTTAGTTTATTTATTAGTCGCCTACATATGGGATAAGAGCCATAAATCTTGCTCTCTTGATTGCAGTAGACAATTCTCTTTGGTGTTTTGCACAAGTACCAGTTTGTCTTCTTGGCAAAATTTTACCTTTCTCAGTGATGTATTTCTTTAATCTATTGACATCTTTGTAATCAATACATTCTAGCTTGTCTGCACAGAATCCACAAACTTTCTTTCTAGAAGTTTTCTTGAATTTCTTAGGTGCAATTTTTTCTTCGCTAGCTATTTCAGTCATTTTGCTATTTACTTCTTCGCTCATTTTTATCTCCTTATTTCTGATTAATTAGAATGGTAGATTATCATCAGTAATAGGTTCTAATTTTGCAACATCATCATCTTCACTTCTTGTAGTCACAGCAGAGTCGTTCTTTGTAGAAATGAACTCAACTTCTTCAGCAACAACTTCGGTGATATATCTCTTGGTGCCATCATTAGCATCGTAAGATCTTGTTTGCAAATTGCCTACAACTGCAGTCTTGCTACCTTTTTTTAAGAATTTGTGGCAATTATCTGCCAATACTCTCCATACAACAACGTTGATGAAATCTGTCTCTCTCTCTCCCTCAGCATTAGCGAATCTTCTAGAAACTGCTAGAGTAAAACGACATACAGATACACCAGAATTAGTTGTTGTTAACTCTGGATCTTTTGTTAAATTTCCAATTAAAATAACCTTGTTCATAAATACTCCTAATAATTATTTAATATGCAACTACTTCTTGATGCATAGACTTCTAACGATTGATTCATCTATTCTCATTAATGCGTCAATCTTGTTAGGTAGTTCGGCTGGTGCTTCGAATTCAAGTAATACATAATAACCTTCGCTCTTGTAATTGATAGGGTAAGCAAATTTCTTTATGCCCCATTTGTTAACTACGGTTATTGTTCCTTTGCCATCTTCAATCATTTTAACATATTTAGCAATTGTTGCTTCTTTTTCTTCATCTTGTAGTGTTGCTGGCAAAATGGTAAGCAATTCGTATCTGTTCATGACTTTACCTCCTTATGGACTATTGGGCTATGTAATAATAGCCAAGCAGATAAATAAATATTATCCATGGCACATTATATCAAATATGTCAATCTTTTGCAACACTTTTTTCAAAAAATGTTTTACAATATATATCTTATATTATTTTAGAAAGTTTGTGCGATTTGCTTGACTTTTTTTTATTTTCAATAATTTGTGCCAAAATTAATAAAACAATAGTATTTTTTAAATAATTTATTTGTTTATTTGTTGTTTTTGTTATACACTATTGTTAGAAGAATTTGCATATAATAAGTTGACGACAGCTATTGCTAATGTTTAACTTGGCAAGTTTGAATATGTAGAGTCTTCACTCTGCAAATGAATAAAAAAGAAGGTTAAAAAAATGGAAATAAAAAGTGCCAATACAACCAATTTGCTTGCAATTTCTGCGCATCAAGATGATATAGAAATTATGGCAATGGATGGCATATTGAGAGCATATGGCAGCAAGAAGTATGCTTTCTATGCTGCGGTTGTTGGTGATGGTGCTAACTGCTTGAAAGCTGGCAAATATTCAGAAGTGTCTGATAAAGAAATGATTGAGGCTAGGAATCAGGAACAATTGCGTGCGAGCCAGATTGGAGAATATAGCAAATTGTATTTTCTAAAACATGCTCATAGCGAAATTGAACAAGAAGAAAACGAATCTATCATTAAAGAATTGCAGAAGTTAATCCTAGAAGTAAAGCCAGAGATTGTGTATACACATAACATATTTGATAAGAATCCTCATCATGTTAAAATAACGCAACTAGTAATTGATGCAATTAATGGATTGAATATAGACGATAGACCAAGACTTCTATATGGCTGTGAGATATTTAGATCTTTAGATTGGTTGCCAGACAAATACAAGATAACATTTGACTTATCAGACAACAAAGAATTGCAACAAAGATTAGTCAATGTGTACGACACTAGAGTAGAGCAATCTCGTAATTACACTAAGGCTGTTATGGGAAGAAAGTTGGCAAACGCCGCATTTGTATCAAGCAATTGTGCGACAGATGAGGATAAGATGTATTGGTATGGAATTAATCTTACGCCAGTTATTCAGAAAAACATCTCATTGAATGAGTATTGTATTAAGATACTTAATGATTTCAATAGAGAATTGCTTACTAATATTAAGTAACCAAAAAAAAATCACAGGAGTTGTATATTTCCTGCGATTTTTTTTTGCAAATTAATTTACTTTGACTTTTTTCTTCTTTTTGTTGATTTGCTTTGACAAAAACGTTCCTTCTTAATTATGTTGCCTTTGTCGTCGCACTCGTGTGATGCAGAAGGGGAATCAGTTGCTATCACCTTAGTTCTTCCCTCGTTCTTGTCCTCATCTTTTTCAACTTCTTTATTTTTTTTGTTCTTTTGTTCTTCTTTTAGTTCTGCCTTTGCCTTCTTTCTCTCTTCTTTTAAATTTTTTGACAAGGCTTTGAAATATAATTTGGTTGCTTTCTTGATTTGCTTAAGTATAGTTTCATTATGAACACCCAAGAAGCTGGTTGCAATTTTGCCCTCGTTATTAAGTATTAGGTTATAACAAGTACAGCAATCTTGATCAAACAATATGCCATCTTCTTTAGATTTGATAATAACATTTATGTCATTAGGAACGTCTAGCTTGCGTTCCTCTTTTTCTTCTGTGTCATCAATAACAATCTTTTCTTCTTTTTGATCGTCTTGAGTGCTATTGTTATGTTGTTCAATATCGTTTTCTTCTATCATATCCACAATCCTCTATACATTAAATCTAAACAGTACAACATCGCCGTCTTTTACGACATAATCTTTTCCCTCTATTCTAAGAAGTCCTTTTTCTTTGGCTGCTGCCACCGATCCACAATTAACTAATTCGTCATATGACACAACTTCAGCTTTAATAAAGCCTCTTTCGAAATCACTGTGGATCTTGCCTGCCGCTTGTGGTGCTTTGGTGCCGTTAACAATAGTCCAAGCCCTTACTTCTTTCTCTCCAGCAGTAAGATAACTAATAAGACCAAGTGTTCTATATCCTGCAACAATTAGTTTGTCCAATCCGAAACTATCTATGCCAAGTTCTTGTTTGAACATTTCTAATTCGTCGTCACTAAGGTCAGATAACTCTTCTTCCATTTTGGCACAAAGTGTAATACATTCGCTACCCTCGCTTGTTGCCCATTCTTGAATTCTAACAGCATTCTTTCTATCAATGCTATTCTCGTCAGACAATCCAGATTCGGATATATTAGCACAATAAATTACTGGTTTAGAAGTTATTAAGAAGAATCCATTTATCATTTCTTTTTCTTCAGGGGTGGCATTATAACTTCGAACGGGTTTTTCACTCTCTAGTACTTTTTTTAATTTTTCTAACAACTCAACTTCTGGTTGTAATTTTTTGTCGCCACCTTTGTAACTCTTTAAAGATTTCTCATATCGCTTTGTTACAATTTCTAGATCTGACAGAATTAACTCCAAAT
>CAJOPQ010000041.1 GCA_905236445.1 uncultured Clostridia bacterium | reverse complement strand
TTCATTCACCAACCCAACATTGTTACCATTAACATATATGCCCATATTACACCTCCGCAGGAATTATAGTAATAGTTGGTAATAGTGTATCAATTCCAAGCCAACTCTGTACGGCTGTCTTTTCTGTATTTGTCAATGATATTGTATTCGTTGTAATACCTACTTTCACAGCTGTATCTAGAGTCAATGGTACAATAGGGTGATATGAGTTTGTTTTTGCTTCAATTTCAGATTGCGTAGCTCTGATAATACCTATACTTCCTTGATTGCCAGAAGGATTCCCAATTCCTGTATTTTTCGATAATCTCACAACTCCTACTGAATTCTCTGTTGCATAGTCGGTATTTCTTACAACATCTTCCAATCCTTTACCGTTTACTTTGTCTGCTTTGTTGCTAAGTGCTGTATTAATATCTGTTAAATCATCTTCAGCTGTAGACAATCTAGAATCAAGACTAGTCACATTATTATCTATAGTTGTAGTTCTTGAATTAAGCGTTGCAATATTGCTAGCATTAGTTTCTACACTAGCCTTAGTTGCATAAGTATTTGGCAAAGTATCCAAAGTTGATTTGTAAGAAGAAATAAAATTGTTGTCTGTGTGTACATAATTAGCATCGATTACAATATTTTCATTATATGGCATAGCCGAAATTTGTTCGCATGTTACATTGTGGGGATTATGGGTGTTCGCGATATGATCATTGATATAACTAGGGAGACTAGATACAATCGAGGCTGTAATGGTAGCGCTAATAGGGGAATTGTTGATTGTTTGAATTAACGTATTTTCTATTGTACTCATTTTTCCACCTCTGCTTCGTTGTTGGCAACTATTGTTGTTGTGTTAAGACCTTTGAAAACTATAGTATAACTATATTTTCCTTCTTTAAATTTGCTACTCACACTCTCATCAAATACTAACACTACTTTGTTGTTCGTAATATTGCTAAAAGTAAATTTGTGTATAGCAATGTCATTCTTGAAAAATGTGATAATAATCTGGTCTGTCTCACTAAATTCAATGGTTTCTGAACTTAAAGAGTCAATGAGCGTTATGTTTAACTCAATTGCAAATGTATCATTTTCGTACCAAAAGAATTTATCATTCTCATATCTCGGACTTATTTTTGCTGAAATTAAATTAGACATTTTTATCTCCTTTTATTGTTTTATTGGCAATTAGATTATATCTGCTCAAATTAATGCTTTGCAAAATTTAGTGACAAAAAAATACTACAAATTTTGATTGTAGTATTTCTATAATTAATATCTAATTATTACTTTATTAGAGTATCATCGTCATCGTCGTCTTCATCATCGTCGTCATCATCATCGTCATCGTCGAAGTCATCGTCATCAAAGTTGTCGTCTTCATCGTCATCGAAATCATCTTCTTCATCAAAAGAATCAGAGAATTCTTCTTCATCTTCATCAAAATTGTCATTGAAATCATCATCTAAGTCTTTTGCAAATGTGTTGCCCAGTTCTTCGTCAATCTCATCGTCGTTTTCAACTGGCAACAAATCTAATTCGTCTTCATTGACATCTTTGTCTACAAAGTTTCGCCAATCGACATTGTCGTCGGCATCGCCAATGCTACTATTTTCTTCATAACAACTATCACACATTCCCTTTGATTCGTCAGAGATGTAGTTGGATTTACAAATAGGGCAAAGAGCTCCTTCTTCATCTAACAATGCTTCATCTAGTTCTACTTCGTCTTGATAGCCAGCTTTCATTTCTTGTTTACAAACTTCACAGTAATCTTGATTGCTTAAGATATAATTAAGTTCGCATCTTGGGCATTTAATGTATCTTGGTTTTTCTTCCATATTATCTCCTTATTTTTTAGCCACTATATTATATATTACAAAAATTAAATTTGTAAACTAATTTTATGCTTTTTGTCTACGAATATGTGCCTGTAGTATGCTAAACAACGATATTATACTTAATATATATCAAATGTAAAACAATTTTGCGTAAATTTTGTTAACTTTACAAAAAAAAATACTGCAAATAATTTTTTGCAGTATATATTTTTATTCAGTTTTTTCTTCCTCTATAATCTTGCCAATCTTAACATCGAAGTCGCCAGATTGATAATTAATCTTTAGAGCAGAAGATACAGCCTTGAGATCAACTTCAGCTTCTTTGATAAAATCGTTAATTTGAGAAGTGATAGTTATGTCCTCTATAAATGTCTTAAGCGATACTTTGTTCTCAGACTTAAATTGTCTTACAATTGCTACAATTTCCAATACTTTGTCGCCTTTCTCAATTAACTCTTTGTCTATATCGCTTCCCATGTCAAGATAACCAGATATATGTATAGACTTCATATTTTCTTTTTCTGCGTAATATGACATGTATATCTCTTCTGTGATGTGAGGAAGTACAGGGGCAAACATTTTTAAAATACCTAGTAGAACATGATAGCATGTATATTTAGCCGACTCGCATGCCTCAACTCCATAAATGTCTGGATTATATAGTCTTCTCTTAACCAATTCAACATAATTGTCGCAGAATGACCAGAAGAATTTCTCTAGTTCGTTTAATGCCAAAGCAATTTCGTATCTTTGAAGATATTTGATAAATCTAGAATGCATGTCTTTATACTTCTCGATTAACCATTTGTCCATAATCTCAAGATTAACTTCTCTTGGAGTGTAATCTTCTAAGAAACTCAAAACAAATTTGCTTACGTTCCATAATTTATTGACTAATTTCTTTCCGTTGTCAAATTCAACTAGGGAGAATGCTGTGTCTTTGCCAAGAGTCATATTATTTGCCCAATATCTTGTGACATCGGCAGAATAAGTTTTAATAATATCTTGAGGGGAGTTGACACTATTTGCTTTTGATTTAGCTAGTTTAGATCCATCTGCACTAGTTACATATCCAGAAATCATTAAATCTTTCCATGGAAGTTTGTTGAAATGATACAAGCTCTTAACTATTGTATAGAAGTCCCACACTCTTATGTTGTCGTGTGCATTTGGTCTTAAATTCATAGGAACCATGCTATCATCAAGACCTTTGTGTGTAGTCATATCTGTGCTTATTTGAGGTGTCAGACTACTTGTTGCCCACGTATCCATTACATCGGTCTCTCCAATAAATTCGTTACAACCACATTCACAAGGTGTTGTAGGAGTATCTTTCAATGGATCGACAGGTAGATTCTCAATTTCTGCCAACTTAACTTTTCCACAATTTTTACAGAACCATACTGGGAATGGAATACCAAAGAAACGTTGTCTAGATATGCACCAGTTCCATGACAGATTCTCTACCCAGTTAAGATATCTGGCTCTCATTGCTTTAGGGTGCCAATTGCACTCCATGCCAGCTTTGTATAATTCATCTTTGTGGCTCAAAACATCTATAAACCATTGCTTTTTTACAGCAATCTCAATAGGAGTACCACATCTGTCATGCGTTGATACTGCGTGTGTAATATTCTCTTGCTTGATTAGAAGGTCATTTTCTCTTAGTTTGTCAATAACAGCTTTTCTACATTCTACAATGGACATATCGGCGAATTCTTTCGCAAGTGCAGTCATTTTACCATCGCTTGTAAAACATTCCTTAATTGGTAAGTTATGTTTTCTTTGCCATTCTTTATCCACATTGTCACCAAATGTACAGCACATAACTACGCCAGATCCTTTGTCCATATCAACAAGTTCATCAGTAAGAACACTTACTTCGAAGTTGAAATATGGTACAACTAATTTTTTGTCCAATAAGTGTTTGTTTTTCTCATCTTTTGGGTTAATAAATACGCACACAACTCCACAAAGCATCTCTGGTCTTGTTGTTGCAACTGTGACATATTCATTAGTTCCTGCAATATAGAACTTCAAATAGTTGAAAGTACTATCTAACTCTTTGTCTTCCAACTCGCTTTGAGCACATGCAGTTTGACATTCTGTGCACCATAGTGCAGGCGCTTCTGCATGATATATTTTGCCTTTCTTGTATAACTCTATAAACGATTGCTGGCTAATTGTTTGTGTTCTAGAAGATATAGAAGAGTAATGTTCTTTCAGATTGCAACTAAATCCAGCAGATTTGTATAGATCAAAGAATTCTTCTTCTAGTTTTTTTGTTTCATCTAAGCATATGTTAACAAATGTTTCTCTTGGTAGTTGATAAGCACGTTTCTTGATAATCTTCTCAACATATCTTTCTGTAGGTAGTCCATTATCATCAAAACCAAAAGGAAAATATACATTTTCTCCCATCATTCTGTGGTGTCTTGCAATTGTCTCTATATGCATATATGACGATAAGTGTCCCATATGAATTTTGCCATTACAAGTAGGTGGGGGAGTATCTATAGAATAAATCTGCTTACTACTATTTTCGTCAAATTTGTATATATCGTTTTCAAACCAATATTCTTGCCATTTCTTTTCTTTCTCTGTAAAATTATATTTCTTATCTAGCATGTTTCCTCCAAAATTTATACAATTATGTCAATTGCATAAAATACGTACAAGCTATTGTAACACTAGACTTTTAAAAAATCAACTAAAACTCATATTTTATATAATAAGAATATAAAAATAACTATTTTAAATAGTAGTATAACGAGAAAATTAATATGATTTGATATCTAATATATCTTTATTGCGACATACGTATTGCAAATTTTTATTTTTTTAGATTATTATCTACTTTAGAATTTTTGAAATTTTCATCAATTTACACTAATTATGTCAATTTATC
>CAJOPQ010000040.1 GCA_905236445.1 uncultured Clostridia bacterium | reverse complement strand
TTATGATGCGTTGGGTCAGCTGCTATCCTCTACCGACCCTGACGGACTTTCTACTATTTATCATTACAATGGTCATGGGCAACAGATTGCAAGACAACACCCGGATGCGGGCACTACTCATTGGCAGTATGACCATGCCGGCAACTTAATTGCCTCTGCCACGCAACGACAAATAAATGCAGGTACACAAACCAATTATGAGTACGATTACAACCGACTTAAAGCTGTCCATTATCCGCAACATCCACAATTGGATGTTACATACGAGTATGATAGCATAGGCCGATTAGCAAAACGTGAAGATCTAACCGGCTATGAAACATTTAAATACGATGCATTAGGTAATATTTCTGTTTCGGAGAAATTATTAGTTGTCCCCTCCGAAGATAATGCATATCACTTCAAAACCCAATTCAAATATGATGCCTTAGGCAGAATAGATAATATAATATATCCAGATAGCGAAAAAGTTATATATAACTATTATACAGGAAAACTATATAGCACATATAGTAGAGATGATAGCCCAGAAAATTGGGGAGTTTTACATTATTATATAGGGGGCATTGATTATGATGCCAACAATAATCAAAAGGTTTTCATAAGCGGTAATGGTTATACAACAGAATATGGCTATGATGAGAATCGCTACTGGTTAACACATCTAAACACACACAACAACAGCCACTTGCTGCAGGACATTAATTATTTACATGATGATATTGGCAATATAGTATCTATAGAACAGGAAGCTGATAGCGTTCGTTGGCTTGGAGGACCGTACATGTTAGAATATCAATACGATTCGCTAAGTCGTCTGACTAGAGCTGACATGATTAGCGACTATTGGGGAGAATATAGCAACTATTCAATGTCGTATAGCCCTTCAGGTATGGTTGGTATAAAGTCGTGTCCTGATATGTTGTGGGATTATTGGTTTGGTTATAGTGCCAATAATTTAGGAAATATTAAAAGTCATCAAGTGCGAAGTATATACGATATGGACAATGATGAAACTGTATTCCTGCATTGGGATGCTGACGGACATTTGCAGAACATTTTACGTCCATGTTCAGGCGATGTTCGTCATCATTGGTGGAATGAAGATGGGCAAATGACTGCATTTGTTGACAATGAGCGATGTGGATTTTACGGCTACAATGGAAATGGAGAGCGCGCTTACAAACTAACGGGGCATTCGCTAATTGACCAATATAATGCAGGGGATGTGAATTTTCAACTATACTTTGATGACGCAGTCCTCTATGTCAATTCTTATTTTATCGTTACCCCAAAAGGATACACACAACATTACTACAATGGGAACCAACGTGTAGCAACTAAAATAGGCAATCTTTCTGATTTGCCGCACGATATTATTGATAGTTCTTCTGTCGCTTTAGAACGCATTGCAAATGCTCGTTCTTATATGACGGCATTATTTGGTACTTCGGAGACACAGAGTGTAGATACAGCAAGTGTTTTTGTTGATATTGACGGAACAGCACTACCGGAGTTGCAATGGCAATGTTTAGATGAAGATTGGGCATTGAGTACACAAGTGCAATATACATCAAATTTATTGCAACCTATTCTTACAGGCGATACCACCCATTTAGATACCAGAGTAAGTGGAACGTATTTTTATCACCCCGACCATCTTGGAAGTGCTACATGGATAACAAACTCCACAAATGGACTACCTGTCGAATTTATCCATTATATGCCCTTTGGCGAGTTGTGGTATAATCAGCAGGCTTCTGCATATAACGAACGATTCAAGTTTACCGGCAAAGAACGAGATGCAGAAAGTAAATACGATTACTTCGGCGCAAGATATTATTCTGCCAATCTAACTCATTGGCTTTCTGTTGATCCGCTTGCTGACAAGTACCCATGGATTTCCCCTTATGCATACTGCAACTGGAATCCCGTGAAGAATATTGACCCTAATGGTAAGTGGTTCGAAACAGTATGGGATGTTGCCAATGTAGTAATGGATGTCGCTAGTTTAGGAAATAATATTAGAAATGGCAATGTGGGTGATGCAATAGTAGATGGCGTAGGTCTCGTTCTTGATGCAGGTGCCGTACTTTTACCATTTGTTCCTGCTGGTGCAGGAACAGCAATAAAAGCGTCTAGGACAATAGATAAAGTATCAGATGCAAGTCTAGTTGTCAAATCAGCTAACACAGAGAAGAAAACTTTCCAAACTTACATAAAAAGGAATCCAAAAACAGGAGAAGTGTATGTGGGTAGAACAAGCGGCTATAAGACACCTCAAGAAAATGTAAAGGCTCGAGATAGAAATCATCATAAGAATTCTGATGGTTATGGACCTGCAGAAATGGTCAACACATCCACTAATGGGGATGCAATAAGAGGTCAAGAACAAAGATTGATTGATAAATACGGTGGTGCTAAATCTACGGGTGGAACTTCTGGTAATGCAATTAATGGAGTTTCACCAAGCA
>CAJOPQ010000039.1 GCA_905236445.1 uncultured Clostridia bacterium | reverse complement strand
GAGAAAAAACTTGTTGACCAAGTTGTACCACAGTTCGGCGATTTGCCAGAACCCGATCCAGATGATATATATTTTATTTAAAAAATGTAAGGCAGTTGCCTTACATTTTTTGTTTTAAGATTTTGACTTTTTTATGGAAATATTTTTTCTATTTTGTATTAAATAGAATAAATTGAAATACATCAGAATGAATGCAATAACATATCACCACAAATATTGCATAGTTTTGTATTCCTATAAAGCGTAGATGTTTTGGATTTGGATAATTAGAAAATAGCCATTATTGAAAGTTCATTAATAACTAAAAAAACATATTAGATTTCTAATATCTAGTATGTTTTATTTTTTTATTATTCGTTATTAGTATTTTTATCTGCATTGGCTTCCAATTCTGCAATCCTTGCCTTCATTTGCTCATATTCAGATTTTAAAATTTTAATATATTTGTCATCTGTGTCATCTTCAATATTAGATTTTCTTCCCAAAACACTTGTTGTACAAAGTAATGCAAATGTAACAAGGCAAAGAACAGCAAATGCTTGCCATAAACCATTAGTTGCAAGGAATGTTACATTAAATATTTCAATTGTAAGTAGAATATCTATTATGATTACGCAAATGTAAGTAGTAATCTGTAAATAGATGTGTCGCTTGCCTAGTTTGATATACAGTCCAGTAATAATGCTAAACAATACAGTTGCCATTCCTAGAATAATAACAAGTTGGTTATACAATTCTGGAGTGGCGAAATCTGACCAATAAATAATAAATGCAAAAAGTGTACTTGCTGCAAGAAGGGCTATGTTAATTATTGAAATTATTCTTCTTTTGTTATAAATATTTAATGCACTAATGCTAAAAGCACTCGCAATAGCAATAGTTGCTAGACTTAGCATTATTTTAAATATTAAGCCTGTAAAAATATTGGCACCAAATATTCCAGTTATTAGTATTATCACTGGAATAAAAATACAAACCAATGTTACGCCGGTTAAAAATTTTTTAATTTTTCCCATTTATCAATCTCCTATTATTTTCTTACCTAAGTATAGTATATCCAAAAATTAATTTTAAATCAATCAAAAAATATGTATAAAAAATTAAAATATTAGCAATTATTGAAAAGTAAATAAAAAAAGGTTGGAGATGATATATGAAATTAGAAGAAAGTAAAACTTACAAAAATTTAGCCAGAGCTTTTGCAGCAGAGTGTATGGCAAGAACAAGGTACGAATTCGCCGAATACGGATTTCGATATAATGGCTATGAGGCTATTGCAACACTTATAGATAAAATTGCTTATCAAGAATTTAATCATGCTAGAATGTTGTACACCAAGATTCAAGAATCAAGCGATAAATTAGTTTCTAATATAGAAATTTGTTCGGGATTTCCATTTAAAGAGAAATGGGATTTGGAACAGAATTTGCTAATTTTGGCACAAGATGAAAGTGATGAGGCAGAGGCGTATACCAAATTTATAGAAGATGCACTTGAAGAAGGATTTGATGATATTGCAACTTTATTCAAACAAATCAAGACTGTAGAACTTAGACACAAAGAAATTTTTACAGAAGTGTATAATCAATTTAAGAAAAAGAAATTATACAAAAAATCTGAGAAAACTCTGTGGATTTGTCCAGATTGTGGATATGTGTCAGAGAGTAAAGAAGCTTGGGAAGAGTGTCCACTGTGTGGTGCAAAACAGGGTGTATGCAACCTTGATATGCCTCAAGGTTATTTGGTGTAATCTCGAAAAAAAATATATCGACCACAAATCGATATATTTTTTTATTTACTATATTATTCTGACAAAAAGTGGTATACATTTGTCAATACTTCATGTTTATTTGTCTCATTAAGCAATTCGTGTCTTGCTCCGTCGTAATCAAGAATTTGGACTTTTTTATTGTTTTTCAAATATTTTCTATATAGTTTAACGACCTCTTTACCTTTAGAGCCTACTGGATCTTCATCGCCATAAATTAATAGAATATCAAGGTCTTTATCTATATCTTTAATTCCTTTATTAAGCTTGCCCATATTTTTGAAAAGGCTAGAATAGAAACTAACAGGGAAAGGTGTTCCACAATATTCATCTTCTTGATATTTCTGCCACACTTTTTCATCTCTTGATAGCCAATTGCCATTTTTAAATCCTTTGGCATACGATTTAAAACTCATATTTTCTATCATTGTTGCTTTGCCATGTTTTCCATTTTTTTGTTTTGTGAACCACGCAATTATTCTGCCCATTTTCATGATTGCGTTATCTCCATCTGTTGTTCCACATATCACGGCCTTTTTTGCTAAGTGGCAAACTTGTATATACTTCTGTGTTATGAATGAGCCATACGAATGACCAAAAACAAATAGTGGCAACTTCTTATACTTTTTAACTAAATATTCACTAATAACTATCTGATCTTGTACTGTTTCTTCAAAAATATCGCCATCGCTTTTTCCCAAATTCTCAATACCGTTAGCTGTTTTGCCGTGTCCACGAAGATCGGAAACTAAACAAATAAAACCTTTGCTATTGAAATATTTACAAGTGTCAGCATATCTTCCACCATGTTCCTGCATGCCATGAATAAATTGAATTACACCAATTGGCTCATCAACTTCATCATATAGATAAGAATATAATATTGTCTCATCAAAAGATTTTATTTTTAGATTTTTCATTTTTTACTCCTTTGTTTTGAATCATTTATTACAGTTTTGACTGCATTGTCCCATTTTGACATTAGAATGTCTCGGTTATGTCTTGAGATATTTGGCTTGTATGTCTGTTTTATTTGATATAAGTTAGCAATATCATTGACAGTAAAAATTTTCTTTGCTAAGCCTGCCATGTATATTGCGCCAAGTGCTGTACTCTCCGATTCCATGCTTTTTATCACTGGCCTTTGAATGATATTGGACTGGAATTGTAGCAAGAACCTGTTTTTGCTTCCTCCACCATCTACATGGACTTCTTGAATGGAAATTTGTTTGTTCGACATTGCTTTGATAATATCATATGTGTTATAAGCAATACTTTCAATGCAAGCTCTTATTATATGATCTTTAGTTGTAGCAAGTGTCATGCCCAATATGCTACCCTTAGTATAACTATTCCAATATGGTGCTCCAAGTCCAGTAAATGCTGGCACGAAATATACATCACCATTGCCGTCTAGTTTTTCACAAATATCAGAAGTTGTTGCAACATCTTCGTACAAACCTAGATTATTTTTCATCCAATCAATTGCATTGCAAGCACTAAATACACTTCCTTCTAATGCATAGGTCGTTTTACCATCAATAGTATAACCTATAGTGCAAAGGGTACTCTTGCTTTTGATTCTCTCATTTCCTACATTCATAAGAATAAAGCAACCTGTACCATATGTAGTCTTTGTCATTCCTTTTTTGAAACAGGCTTGTCCAACTAGGCTAGATTGTTGGTCGCCAATCATTCCACAAAGTTCAAAAGGATAACCTTTAACTTGTCCTATTATTTCGTTGCAAGACACTACTTGCGCCAGTGTATGTCTTGGGATTTTAAAATATTCAAGAAGATCATTATCCCATTGCATTGTGTTGATATTGAATAGCATTGTTCTACTTGCATTAGTTGTATCTGTTACAAATTTGCCAGTCAATCTGAATGCGAGGTAAGTATCTATTGTGCCAAAGCAAAGATTTTGTTTTTGTAATAATTTTTTCGCAGTGGGTACATTATCAATAATCCATTTCATTTTGCTTGCACTGAAATATGCGTCAGCAATGAGTCCAGTTTTGTCTTTGATCTTACGTTTTATTGTATTTGGAATTTTATCAATATAGTCACTAGTTCTTCTGCATTGCCATACAATAGCATGATATATTGGCTCTCCAGTCGTCTTGTCCCATGCAACAACGGTTTCTCTTTGGTTGGTTATTCCTAGACCAATAACCGAGTCTGGATCAATGTTGTTAGAAGTAATTAATTCATCAAGTGTTTGAATCTGTTTAGTCCAAATCTCATTAGCATCTTGTTCTACCCAGCCAGATTTGGGGTAAAACTGTTTGAATGGCTTCTGTGATATAGCAACAATTTGGTGAGTGGTTACATCATACAATACACTTCTCACACTTGTTGTGCCCTCATCAAGAGCAATTATATATTTCTTCTCCATTTTTCACTATTCCTTTTTCTTTTTATTTTATCATAGATATCAAGATATGAGAAATAAAAAATCAAAATAAAAAATATAGCAAATAAGCCAAAGCATTATTTGAATTAAAAATATTATTTGCATTTGGTATTCAAAATATAGATAAATTAAAATTATAATAATAAATGTATTGCGAAAATTTATGACAAAAATATAAATTGTGATATACTAAAAGAAACGAAAGATATTTGAACCAAGCTTTGATAGGAGAAAAAAATGGAAAAAAAGATATTTGATGTCGCTGTAATAGGGGCGGTAGTAGTAGGTGTATCAATTTTTAACGATCTTGCGCGCAATGGATATAATGTAGCATTGATTGAGAAAGAATTAGATGTGTCTACTGGAACAACAAAGGCGAATAGTGGCATAATTCATGCTGGATTTGATTGTAAACCTGGAACATTGAAAGCAAAATTAAATGTTGAAGGGAATAGAATGTTTCCAGATATTTGTAACAGATTGCATGTGCCACTTGTCCGTTGTGGAGCATATGTCATTGGCAACGATGAGAAGGTCGTGAATGATTTGTTGTCTCGTGCCAAAGCTAATGGTGTTGTTGCAGAGAAATTAAATAGAAAACAATTAGTTACAAAACTACCCAATATTACAGAGAATGTTACATGTGGCTTATTTGCTCCTAATTCATACATTATAGAGCCATATTTTTATACAATATGTCTATGTGAAGAGGGTGTTGTTAACGGGGGAAAAGTTTTCTTCGATTACAATCTTAAGAAAGTTAACAGAGCTGAAAATGTATTCACATTGACTGATGGCAAAACAATTATCGAAGCGAGATATATAGTAAATTGTGCAGGTGGGCTATTTAATGAAGTCTCAACAATTTTGCAGGCAGAGCACTATGACATTAAGTATAGACGAGGCGAATACTATGTGTTGGATCATAGTGAGAAAGATGTAGTCCCTGCCACAGTTTTTCCATTGCCAAGTTCTGCAGGAAAAGGTGTGTTGGTTACTCCTACTGCTAGTGGAAATATATTAGTTGGGCCAACAAGTTATGAGAGTGATAATTCCACAATTACTACAGATGATGGATTGAAAGAAATCTCTAGCAAAGTTGCTGGAATGTTGAACAATATTAATCTTGGCAAGACTATAAGGATTTTCTCTGGAGTTAGGAGTATTGTAGGTGATGATTTTGTTATAGAGCAAAGCAAGAAAGTAGATGGCGTGGTTAATGTTGCAGGTATATGTTCGCCAGGTCTTAGTAGTGCTCCTGCAATATCTAAATATGTAATCAATATGCTTGGCTTGAATTATAGTAACACGTCACATGCCAAGACTATTACTCCTTACACCAAACTTAGCGAATTATCTGTAGAAGAAAGAAATAGACTTATAAAGAAAAATAGCGACTATGGCAAAATTGTCTGCAAGTGTGAGAATATAACATTAGGCGAGATCAAAGATGCAATTAATAGACCAATTAGGCCAACAACTCTAGACGGAATAAAGAGGCGTGTAAGGCCGGGAATGGGTAGGTGTCAAGGTGGTTTCTGCAACGATAAAGTCGCTTTGATTTTGGCAAAAGAAAACGGTCGCACAATAGACGATATTGTCAAAGAGAAAAAAGCTGGTAAATATGTTGTTGGCGATGTTGCTAGCAAAGGAGTGGATAGATGAAATATGATGTAATTGTTATTGGTGGTGGACCAGCAGGTATGTCTGCCGCATTGGAGAGTGCTAAGAACGGTTGCAAGACAGTTATTATAGAAAGGAATCCATTCCTTGGTGGTATTTTGAAACAGTGTATCCACAATGGTTTTGGCTTGCATTATTTCAAGGAGGAGTTTACAGGTCCAGAATATGCAAAGAAATTCATAGAAATGGTGGAAAAAGAGCCAAAACTTACAGTTATGACAAACACTTTTGTCACAGCCATTAATGGTACAAAGGTAGACATTGTCAACGAGAGAGGCAATCAAACATTGGAGGGCAAAGCACTAGTTTTGGCAATGGGTTGTAGAGAGCGAACGGCTGGCAATATATTACTTAACGGAACAAGGCCAGCGGGGGTGTATACAGCAGGAGAAGCTCAAAGACTTGTCAATATACTAGGCAAGATGCCCGGCAAAGAAGTTGTTATACTTGGTAGTGGCGATATTGGACTAATTATGGCAAGGCGACTTACTATGCAAGGTGCAAAAGTAAAGGCAGTTTTAGAGATAAATCCAACAACTAGTGGACTAAGACGAAACATAGCGCAATGTCTTGATGACTTTGGAATTCCACTACTGCTTAACACGTCTATATTTGAAGTTGTGGGAACAGATAGAATACAAGGCGTGTGGTATGGCAAGGTTGATGAAAAATATAACAAATTATATGATACAAAGAAATTCATTAAATGTGACTGCTTAATCTTGTCGGTGGGCTTAGTTCCGGAGACAGATTTGGTCAATATGCCACTTAATAGGGTTACCAAAGGCGTGTTCGTAGATAGTCATTTGCAGACGGAGACTGATGGTGTATTTGCTTGTGGAAATTTCTTGCATGTGCATGATCTTGTAGATAATGTGTCTCTAGAGGCTAAGACTGCTGGATATAATGCTAGCATGTATGCTAAGGGGAAAATAAGTAAGACAAAACCACATACACTTTCTGCCGGAAATAAGATAAGCTATGTAATACCTAACAAAGTATACGAGGGAGATGAGATTATTGAGGTTAGGTTTAGGATTAAATCTAAGATTACAAAATCTAATTTCGTTATCAAAGATACACATGGTAATACAATATTTAAAAAATTTGTGATGGCGTCTAATCCTGGGGAAATGCAGTCAATAGAACTTGACAGCAAACTTATCAAAGATGATATTGTGTTGGAGGTGGAAGAACAATGAAGTTGACTTGTATAATGTGTCCAATGGGTTGTGAACTCGATGTTAAGAAAGGTCGCGATGGCAATATTACTGTTACAGGTAACAATTGCGTTAGAGGTGAAAGATATGGCAAAGAAGAAGTCACAGCTCCCAAAAGAATGTTGACTGCCTTAGTTAAAACAGACAAAGGCGTACTTCCTGTCAAAACTACGAATACTATACCTAAGGAAATGGTGTTCAAAGTAAATGAGGAAATAGGAAAGTTGCATGTTAATTGTGCAAAATCTGGAGATATCCTTATTAAGAATGTTCTCAATACAGGTGCAGATATAATAGTAACAGGGGATTATGTCGTATACGATTTGTAAGGCATAATATAACAAATATTCTGTATATCTATTATTAAAGACTTAATATGCCTTGAGATATAGTTAACTAATGAAAAAAACACTGGTGCACAAAAATTTGTTTTTTTGTTTTGCACCAGTGTTTTTTTTATTTTGTGTGTTTGTTAACTTGTCTAGAATTGTTTATAAGTGTCTTGAAGGTGATTTTTGCATTCATCAAGTTGATATATCTTAGTCTTT
>CAJOPQ010000038.1 GCA_905236445.1 uncultured Clostridia bacterium | reverse complement strand
GACGGACATTGTCTAGTTCAAATGTATTTAAAACAATTCCTCTATATTTACCTGCGACTATTCTCAACAGTGCCACACTCCTATTAACATATTTAAGATATATTAACAAATTTTTCACATAATGTAAACAAGAAAAAAGAGTCAATGTTTATTTTATTGACTCTGATGAATTTTTTATAATTACTTTGCATCTCTTTCTTCTAAAATTTACCAAGACCTCATAAGGTGATGTCCCTATAGCTTTTGCCCAATCACATAACCTTAACTCTTTATCTTTATCTGTACCTACTACGGTTACTTCAGTGCCTATATACACATTGTCAATATCTGTAATATCTAGTATTACGCAATCCATACAAACATTGCCTACAATACGTGCTTTTTGACCATTTATTAAGCAATAATATTTATTGCTAGTTAATCTAGTAATTCCATCTGCATAGCCTAAGGGAACAACAGCAATTCGCATTTTGCTAGATGCTATATAAGATCTATCATAGCCTATAGACTCACCCTTTTTGATATTGGATATTGACACAACCTCACCTTTGATACTAACCACATTTTTCAAAGGGAGTTTTTCATTTCGTATATCTCCATATAGATTAGCACCAACTCTAACCATATCCATTTGATATGTAGAACTTAGAAGTGTAGCATAACTATTAGCACAATGTCTAATTACCCCCTCTGGCAGCATTTTGCAATATTCATCCATAATCGCCTTTTGCTCGTTAATGAATTCAACATCATTGCCTTTGGTGGCAAAATGTGTAAAACAACCTTCCAAATGCACAACTTTAGATTTCTGTATCAAATTAATAGCCTTAAGAAATTGTTTTTTGTTCTTGTATCCGTATCTATTCAACCCAGTATTAACTTTCAAATGCACATTTACTACATCGTTTTGTACAATACTCATTATTGACATAAGATAATCATTATCATCTACACTAATGCTAATATTATTTTTTGCACAATATTCAACCTCAGATATTGGAACAGCGCCAAGAACTAGAATATTTGTAGAATATCCAAGATCTCGTATTTCTTTTGCTTCACTCACGTTAGACACTGCATAGAAATCTACCAAACTGTCTATTAATTTACAAACATTCTCTACACCTACTCCATACGCATCGGCTTTGACAACAGCGCACAGTTTTACGCCATCTTTCAAAAGCCTTTTGATAAGTGTAACATTACATCTCAAATTATCAGCATCGATAATATATCTATTGAAATTTTTCATACTTGTATATATGCAATTTGCCATTACTTTTGTGAGTAATAATTGTACAAAAGTTGTTACAAAATATTTGCCAATGCGAACTCATTTTGATATACTATATCTAGTTAATACACAGGAGAGAATTCCCAATGACAGAAGACAACAGAGAACTAATAAACTATCTTAATAGTTTAGGAATCCATGATTTAAGAAATTATGCTCGTAGCCAAGGTGTCAAATCGCCCACTACATTAAAAAAAGATGATTTGATTGATACAATAATCAAAGTTAAGAATAAAGAAATAGAACCAAGCACATCTAAGATGGGAAGAAGGCCCAAAGTGTTGGCCAATTTTTCTTTTTCACAAATTAACAAAGATGAGACTTTTAGTGGCATCTACGAGATTAACACGCCTACATTCGATTTCGATTCTCCTATCATTACAAGAGAGGGACAAATCAAGTTCGTTTGCAATTCTGCGCCAATATTAAGGATCAAAGAAGATACAGGCAGAGTGCTTAATATTCCAATGTCACCCACACTACTTATGAAATACAATCTGAAAAAAGATGATGTAATACTAACCAACTTAAGACCAATGGCTAATAGCTATAGTTATACAATAGATTCAATAGTGCAGGTTAATGGAATTGATATTAATGAATATAATCGTGACAAGTTCTATGATATAAATAAATCTTTCAACTCAATCGATTATCTGCAAATAGATTACAACCTATTTGCTAACATTTTACATGACAAAAAGATACTCAAAGGGACCTCCAGTTTCTTCTATGTCGCCAACAAAGATGAAATTGCACAACTATCCGTTGATTTCTGCAACAACAATCATGAGAAAGATTTTAAAACGTTTATATTGAATGCGGCTTCAAGCAAATTGGAATCTAGTAACAACATCACAGTATGCAATCTAGATGTTTTTCAGCCTTTTGAAGATTTGTATAAAGATATTATCAAGTTTGAAGAACAAATCAAGCTAAGCCTTCTTAATAAAAACAAAATACTTTTTGTAATTAATGAATTAGATGAAATTATTAAAATTATTAACTACAATATATACGATGTGGTATCACAGGAAATAAGCCCAGACACAATTACAGCAATTAGGCGTTTGATTAACATTGCTAGATATATTAGTTATGATCAAAATCTTACAGTTGTCAACTTCTCATCTATGTCGCTTGATGGCAAAGTGTCAGAAGTTATTGAGAATGATATTATAAATTATGTCGATATATATCAACTAAAGAATTAAACGTGGAGAATGAAAAATGGTAAATATATTACTAAAAAAATTGAAAGAATCATTTCTTTCAGTTCTGCCTATATCTTTGATTGTAGTAATATTATCAATTGTGTTTTGTCCCTTAGACGCAAACACATACATTACTTTCTGTATTAGCGCTATTCTTCTTATAATAGGAATGTCACTCTTTACTATGGGAACAGACATGTCAATGTCTCAAATGGGAGAAAGCATAGGAAAAAGCTTGTATAAGAGCAAAAAATTGTCATTGATGATAATATGCACTGCTTTTATAGGATTTATCATTACATTTGCAGAACCAGACTTGGCAGTACTTGCTAGACAAATATCGAATATGGGTATATTACAAGAAGAATATTTATTTATAGCCGTTGTATCAATTGGTGTTGGCATATTCCTAATATTTGCGATATTAAAAGCAATATTTAATCTTAAATTATCAATTATTCTTGCTATTGGATACTCACTATTATTTATATTCTGTTTCTTTGTACCAGACTATATGGTGCCAATTGCTTTCGATTCGGGAAGTGTTACAACTGGGCCAATATCAGTTCCTTTCCTAATTTCGTTTGGACTTGGTATTGCATCAATGGGAAGTTCTGGCAAGAGCAATGATGATAATGCTTTAGGATATATTGCACTATCTTCACTCGGTCCAATAATTGCAGTTATGACATTGGGATTATTTCTTCCTAAAGACATTGTAATTATAACTAGTCAACAAACTACCGATACTCTTACAGGTTTGCAACTTCTAGGGACATCTTTTGTAGATTATCTCAAAGAGGTTGCCCTAACCATATTGCCAATTATTATCATATTCTTAATATTCCAGTTCACAATGCTTAAATTATCCAAAACAACACTTAAGAGGATTATCATTGGACTAATCTACACGTACGTTGGAGTTGTACTATTCTTAACTGGCGTCAATGCAGGATACTTACCTATTGCATCTATTCTTGGCAACGCACTAGCATCTAGCAGCATATCGTGGATACTTATCCCTCTTAGCGTACTTCTTGGCTACTTCATTATCGCAGCAGAACCTGCTGTACAAGTTTTAAAGAAGCAAATTGAAGAAGTGACTAATGGTGGAATAAGACAAAAAACAATTCTTGTATGTGTCTCGATTGGTGTTGCGTTGTCGGTATTACTGGCCATGCTAAAAACTTTATATAATATCCCTCTTATTGCAATATTACTACCTGTATATGGAATATGCATTGGTCTATCGTTTTTTAATAGTAGTTTATTTGTTTCGATTGCTTTTGATGCTGGAGGAACAGCAACTGGTGCAATGGCAGTCTCGTTTATACTTCCTTTTTTAGCTGGAGTTGCAGCAGTGGTAGGCGCAGATAGTGGATTTGGAACAATAGCATTAATAGCAGCAATGCCTATACTTACCCTCCAAATACTTGGTGCAATGTTTAAAGTGGCTTCTAAGCGTGGAACAAAAGCGAGCAGAAAAGTCTCCAAAGTACATGTTGAGATTATTGAATTTGAATAGGAGAAAGATATGAGAAAGAAAACAATTTCTGCGCCATTTGAACTTTTGATTACCATTGTTCAAAGAGGCAAAAGCGAAAAAGTGAGAGAAATATTGAAAATGCACGACTGCCCTGACAACCTTGTCACCCTAGGTGAAGGAACTGCAAAATCTGAAGCGGCCGATATATTTGGTTTTGGCATAGTAGATAGAGATATTATTTGGTCTCTAATCAATCCAATAATGTCAGACAAAATACTTCAATCAATTAATGATGCATTAGATCTGGACAAGCCGGGACGTGGCATAACACTTACTATCCCCGCAAATGCAGCATCTAACTTAATGCTAGATATATTAGGTATCAATTATTAATGGAGGTAAATAAAATGCAAGAATATAAATACGATTTAATTGTAACAATTGTTAACAAAGGCTATGCAGATTACGTTATACAAGCATCAAGAGAAGCAGGTGCTACTGGAGGCACAATTATTAATGCCCTATCATCAGGAGATAAAAATGCAGAGAAATGGCTTGGTGTAACAATACAACCAGAGAAAGAAATCGTTCTAACAGTTGTATCCTCTGAGACAAAAGCCAAAATTATGCAAGCCATATGCGAGAATACAAGTCTGGATACAATTGGAAGAGGAATGTGTTTCGCACTACCTATTTCGAAATTAAAAGGAATGACTGCATTAACCAAAATGACAGAAAAGAAAAATAAATAAATTTACAAAATTAGTTTGTTAAATGAAAATCAAAGCACAATTTAAGAAATGGAGACTTAATCAAGTCCCCATTTTTTACATAAAAATTTTTGATACTGTTTTAATTATAAAAAGTTTTCCAACATTTTATACCCTATTTATTATCACACTGGTCTATTTTTTTAGAATGTTGCATATAGAAATAAATATTATTTCTTTGTTTGCCTTAGATCAGATCCACTAAGCATTATTTTTAGCGAAACAGATTCGTCTAACAGCCTACTACACAATCTATAGTCATATCTTTCCCTAATTTCATCTAACGACAGATTAGATGTGATAACCGTTTTTTTGGAAGATAGGTTTCTCTCATTTATTATCATTGTTAACATTGGAGTTGTAACGTTGTTAAACATCTGCTCGCAACCCAAATCATCTATACAAAGCATTTCACAAGTTAGCACAGGCTCTATTATTTTATTTTTTTCTAGCATAGGTGCCGTATGATAATTCAAAAATAATTGGTTTAATTGAAAAGCCGACATATATACAACATACCTATTTTGCTGCATTGCCAAATTAGCCATACATTGCATTAGATAGGTTTTGCCAACGCCTACCCCACCAAGAATTGTAAAATTGTTATATTTGGTTGTATCAATTTTCTCAACAAATGTTTTGGCAATATTGTATGCTTGCTTAACATAGTCTTTATCTTCAAAAATATTAAAATTAACATTAGCAAACTCTACATCAGACGCATTACCGTCTTGAGATGTCATCAATACTTTTGTCGCACGTTCTTTTACACACGAACACATCTGTCCTTCATACATTCCTGAATCTTTGCATTTCTCGCACCAATATTTCGGAATTAACGAAGATAATTTAATATTATGCTGTTGCAATAACTTTTGTAATTGTTTTCTTTTGTCTACTATGCATTTCTCTATATTTTGGCTAGATTTGGCAGAATTTTCATTAAATGCAAGTTGTCTTTTGAGATCTTTAATCTCATCATATAGTTGTTTTACCTCAGGTATCTTAAGTGCTTCAATTAGATTAAGATCTGCAAAGCGTTCTACTTCTAACTTATGTGCAACAATTTTGTCTAAAGCATCATTTTGTACTTGAACATAATTCATAAGACTATATCTCCACTTCAAATAAATTATTGATTAAACTGTTAAGTTGCTGTTTGGAATATTCTGCCCCTCTTGCATTCTCAGCCACTATAGTTTTGGCATTATTTGGTTGTTTCTTGTATTCCATCGATTCTTTTGCCTGTTCCTCTGTAGTGATTTTTTTGTTATAGAAAGTAGATAACAACTTATTTAGATATTGCATAGGCATTGCCATTCCAATACTTTTGTCTATTGCGAAATCAATCAACTCATCACTTATCTGCCAAGTATATAGCCATGTCTTATACATGCTTCTATCAGTGCTTATAACACATCTATCTATGCCTAATTTCTGTAAAATACTTATAATTTTGTTATCGTCTTTTGCTAAGTCCTCTATATATTCATCAATAGACTCAGAAGTAAGCAAGCCAAGTTTGTATAACTGTGCAACTTTGCCGTTCATGCCTTCTAATGACCTAATACTTAATTTGAAACAATATGTTGCAATCTTAACAATCGCCTCATATTCAAACCCAATATTAAGCCACTGCGCAATGTAACTATCAACAATTGTCTCCAAATTATCATATCTAAGACCCAAATTTTTACAAACATTCTTAGCTAATTCGTACATATTGTCCAAATTGTTGAAATAATCATCTATCTCATAAGTTGTTGTAAGCCTTAGATTGTAGCACTTAGTAATATATGCGTCCAATTTGTTAAATCCAGCACCTTTTGATTTGGCTTTTTTGGCTAAATAAAGGATATTTTCTTGACTAAAATCAAGTTGTTTCTGCCAAGTAAGATATAGCCTATATTCTTCCTCAGTTGCTCTCCTTCTTATGCCAAGAGCCTTCAATACAGCCTGAATTTCTTCGCTATTTCTAGCAAGATCTTGAATTCTTTCTTCTACCATGTCGCAAGTAAGAATTCCATCAAATATCCAATTCTTTGCTACAGTTAGAATATAACTAGACGAGATGTTGGCACCTTTGAGATCAACACAATATTTGATAATCATGATAAGCGCATCTGGCTCAATGTGTCTATTTTCTATTAAATAATAATATTCTTGATATTCCGATGGAGATATCATTCTTTTTTCTATTATTTCTTGTGCCTTGATATTGAATGCTTTGTACTTGTCTGTATTGAACTTCTTAATCTGGCTAGAAGCATTCTTAATAGGAAGATATCTTACTTCTAGAGGATCTTTGTTAACTACTTGAATCAGATTATAGTCTTCCCAATAAATAAAGGCACTAACTGTATCTTCGTAAGACAAATTAAGAGCTTTGGCAATATCATCAATATTGTTGTCTAAACTCTCTGGATTATTGCATTTGTACAAGCCATAAAGGTATACCTTAACACAATGTTCAGGTGCATTAAGCATGTAATCACTTATAAAATTATTATCAATATTAGTTTGATTACTAGATATATATTCCGATGAATATTTACAACAACCCACAATCTATCCTCCTTAAAAAAGTCTTTAGCGAAATTTATTTTAGCATATTATACTGTATTTAACAAATTTTTGCAAGAAAGAATGGCATATTTCTTGTGTGTGATATGGTTGCTGTAAAAATATAGTTTACACCGCCGTTGGCATTCGAACTCAAAAAGATCAATGTAAGTTAAGTTTTTTTTAGAATTTATCCTAACTTCCGATAATTTAGCCTTCTTGATTACTTTACAACAAATTTGTGAAAATAAGATATAACTCTATTTATTTTGCTTATATCTTTTATATTTGATATAATAAATCTATAAGATATATTTACTAAATATCTAGAGGAAGTGAAAAATGAGGATTTTGCATACAGCAGATTGGCATCTAGGCTGCAAAACAGACGATATGTCAAGATTAGAAGAACAGCGAGATGCTTTGCAACAAGTAATCAAAATAGCCAGAGATAAAAATGTAGATGTTGTTATTATCGCAGGAGACATCTACGACTCTATTGTCCCTAGCAGTGACGCTGAAGACTTGTTTTACAAAACTGTCAAAGAATTGAATAATGATGGCAACACAATAGTCATCGCAATAGCTGGTAACCACGATGATCCAAAAAGACTTAGCAATGCCAGTGTCTTTGCTAACAATTATGGAATATTTCTAATTGGATCTCTTGATGCCGTTACAATTCCTAAGAAAGCTACAGGCAAGAAAATAAAGGCAATTGAGAGTGGCAAAGGCTATATCGTTCTTGAAAAAAATGATGGAGAAAAAGCAGTAATTGCATATCTACCATATCCTTCTTATCATAGGCTTAATGAGAAAAGAGATCTAAATATATCATATTCTGACAAAGTGAAAGAATGGCTGTCTTATGGAACAAGTCATTTTGCTAGTGACACTATTAATATTGTTGTAAGCCATCTTCTTACATACAGTTCTAAAATTAAAAACGATACATACGACAATCTTTCAGTTATAGAAAATAATATGGGATTTGTTAGCAATGATGCCCTATTTACAGGAGCACACTATACTGCTTTAGGACACATACACAGTTGTATAGCTGTTAACAGAGAAAAAAATATTCACTATTGTGGATCACTTATTAATCAAACTTTTGATACAAGTAGCGAAGCAGGCACAAAGGTCATTATTGCCGATTTGGACTCAACTGGATTAGAAAGAATAGAGAAAGTCCCTCTTGATGTTAAGTTGTTGAAAAAATTCACTGTAACCTCACTACTTCAAGCAGAACTAGTATGCAGAGATAATCCAAATGCTTGGATCAAAGTTGAGATAGAAAATGTAGACAAGATTACAATTGAAGAAATCAAAAAGCTTAGAAGTACTTACAAGAATCTAGTAACCTTATCAGTAATTTCTAAAGAAGCAAGAGAGACAAGAAAAGAAATAGTCTCTAAGAAAGATTTAACAAATGCTGAGATTTTTGACAACTTCTGCATAAGGCAAACAGGACATGTTGCCGAGCAAGATGTCAAAGAATTATTTTTATCATTGATGTCGGAGGAATTATATGAGACCGATTAAATTAACAATTAAAGGAATAAATAGTTATGTAACTGAACAAGTCATTAACTTTGACAAAGTAGCAGAAAATAAACTATTTGGCATCTTTGGAGAAACTGGCAGT
>CAJOPQ010000037.1 GCA_905236445.1 uncultured Clostridia bacterium | reverse complement strand
ATATTATAGAATGGTTGAAGTTTGTGAATTAAGTTGCTTTCTAGATTAAGAGCTTCGGTCTCTGAATTGGTTAGAGTATATTCGAAATCATATATATGCTCTACCATTTGTTGGACTTTCTCTGGTTTCTTAGTTGCTAAGAAATAAGAACTAACACGCCTTTTTAAGTTAATTGCTTTGCCAACATAAATAATGTTGGCATTGATATCCAACATTCGATATACGCCGGGGGTTTGGGGCAATGTTTTAAGTTTTTCCTTTATTTTCGATAATATTTCTTTTTGCATAACTAATTATATTATACACTTTTGATTGCTAATTTACAATAGATAATTAGCAATTCTGGGATTAATAGCATATATAAGAGCATGAAAAATGATTTAAACAAAGCATACAAAGATCTAAGGAAGATGTTAGAGAAGGGAATAGTAAGCAAAGACTATGACCTAAGGAATCACAATACATACTTCATATCTTGCATAGCCAAAGTTGTTGTTAACGTTAATTCGTTAGAGACTTTTATGAAAACAATATTATATTGCAAAGATAATGATATTAAGCCAGTGATTTTGGCTAGAGGGAGCAATGTTATTTTGGCTAGTGCTAGGCTTAATAGATTAGTTATTATATTTGGAGAAAAGTTCAATAATATATTTAATCTCGGATCTTATGTCATATGTGAGAGTGGTGCAACAATATCTGAAATAATTAATTATTGCAGGAATGTTAATCTATCTGGAATGGAAGAAGCAATAGGAATACCCGGCTCTATTGGTGGTGCAGTGTATATGAATGCTCAAGCATTTGGCTACGAGACGAGCAAAGTGTTAAGTAGTGTGCTTGTGTATAGAGATGGCAAAATATGTGAAATAGATGCTAGAGATTTGAATTTTGGTTATAGATATAGTTCTTTTATGGATTCAAACGATATAATTCTAAGAGTTGAACTGAGTCTAAGTGAAGATTCTAGAGAGAATATCGCAGACAGAATTAAAACAACAGCGCTAAAAAGAGCAAGTGCTCAAAAAATTGCTTATCCTAATGCTGGGAGTGTGTTTAAAAACGGTAATAATTACTTTGCTGGAGAAATGATTGACAAATGTGGTCTAAAAAACTACAATATAGGAAAAGCGTATGTTTCTAACTTCCATGCGAATTTTATAGAGAATCGTGGTGGAGCAACAGGCGAAGATATAATTGAACTGATACACTACATTCAAGAGGTTGTGTTAGATAGATATAATATCAAGCTAGAGCTGGAACAGCGAATAATAGGAGATGAAAAATGATACTTGGTGATTATCATGTACACAGTAATTATAGCAAAGATGCCGAGAGTCCTATAGAGGATAATGTTAAATCAGCTATTGAAAAAGGATTGAGAGAAGTAGTTGTATCTGACCATTGTTTCTATCATATGTATGGCATTAATCAAGCAAAACTAGATAGAGAATTGCAAGAAATTGATGAATTGAGGAAAAGTTCTTCAATAACAATACTTAAGAGTGTAGAGGCCAATCTAATGGACCAATCTGGCAAAATAGATTTGCCAAAACATTTGCAGGACAAGCTTGATGTTGTTGTATTAGGCTATCACAAGAGTACTGGCAAAGGATTTTTTGCAAAAATTCGTCATGCAAAAATGCGAGGAAGTTCTAAAAAAAATATAGAACGCAATACACAAGCGTACATTAAGGCGTTGACAAATAACAAAATAAATATAGTTGCTCACCCTAACTATGCTGCACCCATTGATTGTGTGGCTTTGGCGAGATTCTGCAAAGAACACAACATATACTTTGAATTAAATGGAAGAAAACACTGTATTGACAATAAAACATTCAGACAAGTTATAGAGACTGGTGTAATGTTTATAATAAATTCTGATGCGCATAATGCAGTGCGTGTTGGAGATGTGAGGTTGGGATTAACACTAATGGAGAAATTTAATATTCCAGAATCACAAATTGCCAATCTTAACAAAATTCCAGATTTCAGTAAACGTTGTTAAAATATAATTGTAGGAGAGATACAAATGTCTTTTGCGTCAGATGCAAAATTAGAAGTTTTGAAAGAAGAAATAGACAGTGATTGCTGTGCTATTGCTTTTTTGAGTGCTCTTATTAAATGTGCTGGACAACTTGGTTTTGGACCTGATAAATCAATTAGTGTAGAAGTATATACAGAGTTAAAAGAAGTTTATAACAAGGTTAATTCGATAATTAAGCAATACTATGGTGTAGAATGTACAATTGAGAGGGTAGATGAGAATACTAAGACTAAGAATGATAGATATAAGATAATATTGCCTTCTACAATAACAGAACAACTTCTGAAAGATTTGGGTATAATGGATATTGATAGAGATGGCTTAATGGAGGTTAGTAACGGCATTGCAGATTTCATAATTGCAGATGATTGTTGCAAAAGGTCATATATCAAGGGTGCTTTTGTTGGTTGTTCTACAAGCAATATTAAGATAAAAGAATATTCTAATATAGAGAAAAATACGAGTGGTTATCACTTAGAATTTTTATTTGCGTTCGAAGAGTTAGCAGAGAACTTCATTGAACTGCTGAAATTTTTTGATATTCCAGCCAAGATGACGATTCGTAAGAAAAATCCTATTGTGTACATCAAAGAGTATCAGTTAATCTGCGACACTCTTGCCTTAGTTGGTGCCAACAAATCCGTTCTTGCGTTGCAGAATGAGGCTGCGATTAGAGAATTGAGAAACAGTATCAATAGACAAACTAATTGTATGAATGCCAACCTTTCCAAGACGGTTAATGCATCTGTTAAACAACTCAATGCAATCAAACTAATTCAAGACAGTATTGGCTTAGAGTCTCTTGATGATGATTTGATGGAATTGTGCTTAATTAGGCTTGCCAATCCAGATGAGAGTTTGGAGACTTTAAGGAAACTTTATGGCAAAGAAATATCCAAGTCTGGTATTAATCATAGGTTAAACAAGATAATAGAAATAGCAGATAAAATACAAAAAGATAAATTAAAGATGAGTTACTTCTAAGATGTTAAAGAAATGTAATTACAATACAAATTGTGGTGGCTGTCAGTTGTTAGACATGCCTTATGAAGAGCAGTTGAGATGCAAAAGCAATTTGGTCAAAGATTGCTTTGATAAATACAATATTAGCAATATTAACATTCCCAAGACAATAGGAATGTTTTTTCCATACAAATATCGCAACAAGGCACACTTGGCAATAAAGTCCATCAAAGGTAGAGTGATTATAGGATTCTTCGAAGAAAATTCTAAGAGGATTGTGGATATAAAAGATTGTATTTTACACGATAAGTGGTTAGCAAATGTAATATCCATTGTTCGAGAATGGATTGGTCGCTATAAGATAAAAACATATGAAGTGTTGACAAAACAAGGTATGTTAAGATACATAATATGCAGAGTTGTTGACAATAACTTACAAATTACAATAGTTGCAACAAGTACTAATTTTGCAGGACGAGAATGGTTGTATGCACAGCTTGCAAAGGAATTCAATTCAGTCAGTATGTATATCAATATTAACAAGAGGACCGATGATTTGGTCTTTGATAGCAACGGTTTTAAGTTCGTCAAAGGGGAAAAATATTTGTCTAGTTCTATGCTTGGAGTAAAATATGAATATACACCTAATAGTTTCTTGCAAGTGAATCTTGACATATGTAAATCAATGTACACTAAGGCACTGGAGTTGCTTGATTTATCTATAGAAGATTCAGTGCTTGATCTATATAGTGGAATAGGAATTACATCTATCTTGTTTGCGAAGAAATGTAAATGTGTAACAAGTATAGAGTATAATAGTGAGGCAACTAGCAATGCAGTTATCAACAAAAAATTAAACAATGTTGATAACTTGCAGATATTAACAGGTCCTTGTGGAAAAGTATTGCGAGAAATAAATATTACAGATTACAATAAGTTGTTTCTTGATCCGGCAAGAATGGGAGCAGAGCAAGAGACAATTGATGCAATCTTACAATCTAATATAGATAAGATTGTGTACATGTCTTGCGATCCAGATACTTTGGCGAGGGATATTGCACGACTAGCCACAAAATATAGAATAGAGTATATACAACCATTTGACATGTTTCCACACACTAAGCACGTGGAGACAATAGTGTCTCTGAAGAAATTATAATAGGAGGAAGTGCTATGTCACTAGAAAAAGCAAAAGCATGTTTAAAAGAATTTAATCTTGAAAGTAGGATAATGGAATTTGATACTTCCAGTGCTACTGTCAAAGAGGCAGCAGAGGCGATACATTGTCAAGAAAAAGATATTGCGAAATCGTTATCATTCTTAGTTGGAGATAAAGCAATATTAATTGTAACTGCTGGGGATCAAAAGATAGACAATGCAAAATTCAAAGCAGAATACGGTGTTAAGGCAAAGATGGTGCCATTTGAAGATGTAGAGCATATGATTGGTCACGAAGTGGGTGGTGTGTGCCCATTTGGAGTGAACGAAGGTATTGATATATATCTTGATGTGTCGCTTAAGAGACTGGAGTATGTCTATCCTGCGTGTGGCAGTCACAACAGTGCTGTCAAGTTAACAATAGACGAGTTAGAACGCACGTCACATTTTTTGAAGTGGGTTGATGTGTGCAAGAGTATTGAATAATCAACAATAGTAGACAAAAATATGTGTTTATTGTGTATATTCATGTGCATACTCTATAAAGTATTCATTTATTTTAATTAGTAGTAAGTTTTATAGTAGTAAGTTTTAATCAATGATTGAGTACATTTGAATGCAAAGAGTAGTTGTTACACAGAATAAGGATTTATTGGTGTACATATAGTTTGGTTAACGTGTGGATTTTTGACAAAATGTTACAAATATTGAAATTAGTTGCCTTACTGTGTACCTTGTGATATAATACGCATTAGTTTTTCTAAAAACTCGAAAGGAAGATTATATGGATTTTAAATTAAATGACATCATTGTAGTCAAAGACAACTACTACAGAATTTTGGAAATTAGTAGTATAGTTAATGGTGTTCAGACATTACATGTATGCAACTTGAATTCTAATTCAGAAGAAGATATCGCTATAGATAATAATACTGCAGTTGAATTGCCTGAGGTTAGGACTAAAGCGATGCAGTTTTCTTATAAAGATGGCAATTTATACTATTTTATGGATATAGACACCTACGATCAATTCTCATTTTCTGCCACACTAGTCGAAGATTATATGAAGTTTATTGCAGAAGATTCAATTGTTAATATGAAATTTGCAGGCGATAGGATGATGGAAGTGTTATTATCTGACGAGGTTGAATTGAAAGTGATAGATGTGGTAGAGAACACTAATGATGGCAATATTGTTAAGCTAGATTCGGGACTAGAGATAAAAGTACCTACTACAATTAATATTGGCGACAAAGTAACGATTGATACAAAGCGAAATGTTTATATTGCAAAATAAAAAACTAGAATTATAAACGCACAATTTAGCGTAAATATTCTAGTTTTTTTTGTTATTTAATTATTTCATTTAGTGCTATCAGTATTCCTAACTTACCATATTCATAAGTAAGACCACCTTGCATGTAGCCAATATATGGTTTTCTCATTGGCCCATCGCAACTAAGTTCAATAGTTGATCCAGATATGAAGCTTCCTCCAGCCATAACTTCCTCATCTGCATATCCGTCCATAGGTGCAGGAATTGGTGTTACAAAACTGTCTACTGGACTACCTTTCTGAATGCCTTTGCAGAAATTTACAAGATTATCTGGAGTCTCAAGTGTTATAGTCTGTATTATATCTGTTCGCTCATCGTTTGATTTTGGATCGACAGTGTATCCCAATTTCTCTAGCATAGCGCTCGCAAAAATCATTGTTTTTACACTATTTTTGACAACATTTGGGGCTAGATATAGTCCTTTGTAGAAGTTTAAATTTTGATTAAGATTGGCACCTAAATTTTTGCCTATACAAGGTGCAGAGAAATGCTCGGCTATATCTTCTATTAGCAATTTGTCACCAACAATATATCCACCAGTCTTTGCTATGCCACCACCTAGATTTTTCATCAAAGAGCCAACAATTATATTTGCACCCACTTCGATTGGTTCCCTTTCTTCCACAAGATCGCCATAGCAGTTGTCTACCATTATGATAACATCTTTGTTAACTTGCCTTATTGCTTGGCAAACTTTTTCTATTTTGTCTATACTAAGACTAGATCTTAGGCTATATCCTCGACTACGCTGTATTTCGACCAATCTGACATCTTGTCTGCTAAGTCTTTTTTGAATTGTTGGAATATCAAAATCATTGTTAATTAGATCAATTTCTTCGTATTTTATACCATGCTTAATTAAAGAATTCCTACTATTTCCCTCTATGCCAATTAGACTCCTTAATGAATCATATGGCTCGCCTGATATAGATATCATTGTGTCGCCATGTTTAAGCAATCCAAAGAACGTAAGAGACAAAGCGTGTGTGCCAGACATAATTTGAGGTCTAACAAGAGCATCTTCTGCTCTAAATATTTGAGCATATATTCGCTCCAATTTGTCTCTTCCATCGTCAGTAAAACCATAACCAGTAATTTCGCCAAAATCATTAGTTGAGACTTTGTTGTCTTGAAATGCTTTAAGCACCTTTGCACTGCAACTAAGACATATTTGTTCTGCTTTGTTGAAATATGGCTGTATCTCTTGTTCAACAACGGTTGCCATATTTATTAACTTTTCATCGATTTTGTATATATTATCCATAATTTTCTCCGATTGTATTGTACTATTTTGCAAGGCATTTGTAAATAGAAAAAGAAAATATTTATCAAACAATAATATAGAATATTAACATAATAGGGGTATGCAGAATAGCATGTTTATGCAAAATTAAAAAATTTTTATAGAAATACAATTGACAACTGTAATGCAAATCGGTTAGAATAAATAGGTAATTTAATTGAAGAGGATAATAAATATGGTAGACGTAAATGATATTAAGAACGGAATGACATTATTAATTGATGGAAATATTTTCCAAGTAGTTGAATTTTTGCATGTAAAACCTGGTAAAGGTTCTGCTTTTATGAAGACGAAGTTGCAGAACTTAAGAACTGGTGCAACACTAGAGAGAACATTCAATACTAATATTAAGTTCGAAGAGGCAAGAATAGAGAAAATCAGAGTACAATATTTGTATGAAGATAATGGAACATATAATTTCATGGATACAAGTACTTATGATCAATTCGAACTAAGTGCAGAGCAGGTTGGAGATAAGAAAAATTATCTTATTGAGAATATGGAAGTAGAGATTACTAGATATGGTAACGAACTATTAGGTATTGCTTTGCCAGAAAAGATTGTATTTACTGTTGTAACTTGCGAGCCTGCAACTAAAGGTAATACTAGTACCAATGCAACTAAAGATGCTTACACAGAGACTGGTATGTTAGTCAAAGTTCCACTATTTATAGAAGAAGGCGAGAAGATTATTGTTACTTCTGCTGATGGCAAATATTATTCTAGGGCTTAATTTTTAAGTCCTTTTTTTTGGAAAACAAATGGAGCAAGATATATGGAAAAAGTTGTATTAATTACTGGTGGCGCAAGAGGGATTGGCAGACAGATTGCCAAGAATTTTGCAGAAAGTGGATATATTGTCGTTGTAAATTATAATAAGTCTGGGAATCTTGCAAAATCTTTGCAACAAGAATTCGATAATAAGGGACTTGTTAGCTATTTTGTTAAGGCAGACATATCTAATGAAAGGCAAGTGGCCAAAATGATAGATTCTATCATTGCCAAATATGGAAGTATAGATGTATTAGTCAATAATGCGGCAACTACTAATGATTCTTTATTTGCAGACAAAACGGCTAATACTTTTAACAGAGTGTTGGCTACTAACTTAGTTGGGACCTTTAATGTTAGTAAACTAGTTGGACAAATAATGTTTAATAACAAGTATGGCAAGATAATCAATATATCATCGACTAATGGAGATAACACATATTTTCCAATGTGTGTAGAATATGATGCCTCCAAAGCAGGACTAGACAGTCTTACACACAATCTTGCTATACAATTTGCCCCATATGTTAATGTCAACGCCATTGCTCCCGGTTTCATAGCAACCGAGAGTGAGACAAAAGATATGGACGAAGAATTTATTGCAACAGAAGTGGACAAAGTGTTATTGAAGCGTGCTGGAACAGAACAAGATGTGGCAAATATTGTTGAATTTCTTGCAAGTGATAAGGCAAGCTATATTAACAATCAGATAATCAAAGTCAATGGTGGATATTATGGCGATTAGTTAGACATTGGCATAATTATTCAAAGAGTCTTTTTTCGTTTTGAAAAAAAGACTTTTTTTGTTATATTGCCTATGTATAGTAATTATTTGACTTGTTAAATATGATAAATGGAAGGAAAAATGTAATGTCAAACAAGATATTCAAACCAAATTATAAACATAGTATTATCGGGATTACATCTACTATATTAGATTATGTTGGTGTTAAGAATTCTTATCCTATCAATCTAACATTAAAGAAAGAGTTGAGAAAAAAATATAAGAACATTATTTTTGTTTTACTAGATGGTTTTGGTAAAAGTATTGCTAACAAAATGTTAGACGAAGGAGATATTTTGCGTGATTCTATTAAAGACACTGTTCATAGTGTGTTTCCGCCAACAACTACAGCAGCGACCACAACGTATCTTACTTGCCAATTCCCTAGCGAACATGGTTGGTTGGGTTGGAATATGTATTTCGAGGACAAGGGACAAGTTATAGACTTATTCTCTAACAAAGAGTCTTTCTTGCAAACCCCAATTGATGAGGTTGGATATGTGAGAAAAGTCCTGCCTGTAGATACAATATTTGACAAAATTGACAAGGCTGGAAAATATGAATCATATTCGCTATATCCTAAGAAGATTGCACAAAACAGCAAAAAACATTTTGGATATACATCAGATAAAGACATGTTTGCAAAAATGTCCAAAATTTGTTCTAACAACAAATATAATTTCGTGTATTGTTATCACGAAAGCCCAGATAATATAATGCATGAGTTTGGTCCAAGTTCTAATGAATGTAGGAATTTTCTGAAAAGTATAAATGCCAAATTTGAAGATTTTGTTAACGAAATGCATGATACTCTAATTATAGTTAGTGCAGACCATGGTCAGATAGATATAGACAACAGGATATATTTACACAAATACCCAGATATTTGTGAACTATTGACTTGTCCTCCATATTTAGATGCGAGAGCTGTGTCGTTTAGAGTTAAAGACGGCAAAAGAGTAGAATTCTACAAATTATTTACTAAATATTTTGGCAATGAATTTGTCTTGTATACAAAACAGACTATAATAAAAAAGAAATTTTTTGGACCAGCAACTGAATATTTGGACAAATATTTAGGTGATTTCGTGGCGATAGGTGTTGGCAATTCTATCATTCAATATACTACGAAAGATACTGATGATAATTTGTTTGTTTTCAAAGGTCATCATTCTGGGTTGACTAAGCAGGAAGTAGAAGTGCCTTTGATTCTTATTGGAAAGAAATAATCATAAAAACATTTGTAATAAATTATAAGACAATTTGTTTTTTATTATTTTTACTCTGTGATATAATTAACCTGTTAATCTTTATAATTGGAAAATATTTTGTAATGAAAGAGGCAAAGCGTAGTATACTAAAAAAAATAAATCTTAATATCAAAGCAAAACATGATTTTGATGCAGAAACCAGTATTTTTTCCTATCTCAAAATATTTCCACAAGACGTATACAATGACTCTAACGAAGATAATATCGTAGCAATCGAGGAGTCAAAACCAAAAATTGAGAAGAAGAAAAAGAAGATAAACAAACAACTATTTAGTTGGTTGTTTATCTTGCTGAATATAATTATAGTAGCCGTTATATTTATCAAAAATTCTGTAGATGGCGGTGTTAGACCAATAAGTGAACTTTTTGCAGAAGGTCCTTATTATAGATTTCTTTTTGTTGCTCTAGGATTGATGTGCCTCATTCTTATAATAGAAGGATATAAGCTTTACTTAATAACAAAGAATGCCACAGGCCAGAGGCGTCCTTGGTTATCTCTCAAAGTCGCTATAAATGGCAGATATTGGGATTGTTTAACTCCTTTTGGATCAGGTGGTCAACCATTCCAGATATATTATCTTAGCAAGAATGGTTTTTCAGCTGATACAGCTACAGGTATACCTCTTACAAGGCATCTATTCTGGCAAGTGTCTTTCTGCATTATATCTATTATAGTAGTAATCTTGCCTGTAAAAATTGCTAATGTTGGAAGCGTTGTGAAATACTTAGCATGGCTTGGAATAGCTGGCAACATATTGATGTTTTCTTTTATTCTCCTTATGTCAGTCAATAACAAGCTTGGTGGTAAGATATTGACAGGCATACTGAAACTATTGAAGAAAGTTCATATAATTAAGAATTATGACAAGGCCTATGCCAAATCTCATGAGACTTTTGCTAATTATCAGACGAGCATCAAGAAGTCGTTGAAGAGCCCTGTACAACTTATCGTGCAGATTCTGTTGGCAATTCTTAATATTGTGCTTAATGCGCTAATTGCATATTTTATATACCTTGCATTTAATTATGCCGCAATTCTAGAAGGTGCGACTCCAACCAGTTGGGTTGAGATTGTATGTTTGTCCATACTGTGTGAAGCAGCAGTTAGCCTATTCCCACTTCCTGGTGGATCTGGCGCGGCAGAATTGTCGTTTATTGGATTATTTGGATTGTTATTTAAGGACGATATGCGTTTCTGGGCTATGCTATTCTGGAGATTATTTACTTATTATGGCATTATTATCATCGGATTAATTTTCACAATTTCTGATAGTATTGTAGCGTCTAAGCAACATAAGAAGAATGTGGTAGATGCACAAAATATATCAATTGAGAAAGAGGAATGAACATGAAAGATGATAAAAAAGTAGTCTTGATAACAGGTGCGTCTAGCGGAATAGGTCTTAGCACTGCCAAGAAATTTATAGAGCAAGGTTATATTGTATACGGCATTGGTAGAAAAATTTTTGAATTAGATGGTCTTAATTATATCAAGTTGGATTTGCGAGATTATGAAGTTGTTAATAATACAATAAAGGAAATTGTTGCAAAAGAGGGTAAAATTGATATCGTTATTAGCAACGCCGGATTGGGAATTAGTGGCCCAGTCGAGATGGCAGAAGTTAATGAGATAAAGAAAATAATGGACGTTAACTTCTTAGGTTCGGTCAATATTGTTAAGGCTGTACTGCCATATATGCGAGAAAGACAAAAGGGGAGAATTGTGTGCACTAGTTCTGTTGGAAGTTTTGTTGCGTTACCTTTCCAAGCATTTTATTCTGCTAGCAAAGCTGCACTAGATACATTTGTAGATGCAACTAGATCAGAGGTAAAAGCGTTTGGAGTTGAGATATTTAGCGTACATCCAGGTGATGTAAGCACAGGTTTTACTGGAGCAAGAACTAAACAACCTTTAGATACAGACAATCCATATGCTACAACTTGTGAAAAGTGTGTTGGTCAGATGGAAAAAGACGAACAGGGTGGCATGAGTGCAGATTATGTTGCTGACAAAATATATAAGATTGCAACAAAAAAACATTATAAATTAAGAAATGTTATTGGACCAAAATATAAATTATTCACATTTTTGCTCAACTTAATGCCAAGAAAGATGAAAGAGTGGGCAGTTAGAAAGATGTATTTCTAGATTGTGTTTGATTTATTATAGGAAAGTAAGAAGAAAGTTCTCATAAACTGATGTTTATCCAATCTGTGAGTCAGTTGATGCAATCAACGGGGTTTGTGAGTTAGCAAACTTTGATGTTTGGAGATTAAATTATAATATAGATTAAGAATAAAAAAGGGCTGTTTCCTTAAGCTTTGGAAACAGCTCCTTTTTTGCAATAACGCATTTTTCTTGTATTTCTTATAGATTCTTTTCTTTTGCGATCTATAT
>CAJOPQ010000036.1 GCA_905236445.1 uncultured Clostridia bacterium | reverse complement strand
GTGTCATACACGACATCATAGGCAAGAGTATTGAATACATCTTGTTTTCCACTAATAGTAGCCACAATAACATTATTGCCATCATTTACTAAATTCTTAGAGTAATTGTCCACTGTTCTTATTGCACTACTGATGTGTGGCAAAAACTCAGATATTAGAACCAATATACTTAATTTTTTTTTCATACACCTACTCGATTTAATACGATTATTGTATAATATATCATCAATTAGGCGATCCTCAAAATGAATATTCTTAAGTTATAGAATTAAAAATTAAATAAATTTTCATTTATTTTCGCCAAATGACTTGTAGTTTCTTTCAAAATTTATTACAATATGTAACATAATTGGGGGGAAAAATATGTTAGATATTAATTTGATTAGACAAAATCCTAAGTACGTTGCAGATAGTCTAGCAAAGAAAGGCTGTATTGTTGACTTTGCAGAGTTTCTAGAACAAGATGTTAAAAAAAGAGAAATGTTGGCAGAGGTTGAGAAACTAAAGGCCCAAAGGAACTCAAACAGTGCTCTTGTTCCTACTTACAAGAAAGAAGGTAAAGATGTCTCCGAACTAATCGCCAAGACTAAGCAAATTGGCGAAGAAATTGCTGTACTAGACAAGAATATAGAAGATTTGGACAAGCAAATGACAACATTCCTTCTTGGTCTTCCTAACATTCCAGATGATGATTTGCTTCCTGGAGAAAAAGAAAACAACAAGGTTATTCATACATTTGGTGAGCAACCTAAATTCGATTTCAAACCAAAGAGCCACATCGAACTATGCGAGAGCCTTGGTCTTATAGATTACGAACGTGGTGCAAAACTTGCAGGTAATGGTAGCTGGATATATCGTGGATTAGGTGCAAGACTAGAGTGGGCATTGCTTAATTTCTTTATTGATGAACACTTGAATGACGGATATGAATTTGTTCTTTTGCCACACATGCTTAATTATGAATGTGGTCTAGGTGCTGGGCAATTCCCAAAATTCGAAGATGAAGTGTACTGGATCGATAACAAGAGCGAAACAAGTAAGTTCTTGCTTCCTACGGCAGAGACTGCCCTTGTTAATATGTATAGAAATGAAGTATTGAAAGAAAGCGACTTGCCTAAGAAATTTGCAGGCTATACTCCTTGCTACAGGAGAGAGGCTGGAAGTTATAGAGCAGAAGAACGTGGCATGATAAGAGGGCATCAATTTAACAAAGTCGAAATGGTTCAATATACTACTCCTAAGGATAGCGACAAGGCGTTCGAGGAGTTGGTGGGTAAGGCTGAAAAAATAGTCCAGAAATTAGGTCTTCATTATAGACTTAGCAAACTAGCAGCCGGTGACTGTAGTGCAAGTATGTGTAGAACTTATGATATTGAAGTATGGATTCCAAGTATGGGTATATACAAAGAAGTCAGCAGTGCTAGCAACGCAAGAGACTATCAGGCTAGAAGAAACAATACTAGATATCGTAACGAAGAAACTAAGAAGTTGGAATATGTACACACTCTTAACGCCAGTGGCCTTGCAACTTCTAGATTGTTCCCAGCCATCTTGGAACAATATCAGAATGCAGATGGATCTGTTACTATTCCAGAAGTATTAAGAAAATACATGGGTGGACTCGAAGTAATTAAATAAATAAAATGAAATAAATTTTTAGCTCGGACAATAATATATTGTTCGAGCATTTTAAATAAAGGCAATAAAGGAAATAATAAGATTATGAACATTTGGAAAGATATATCTCAAGATCGAATTAAGCCAGAGGACTTCATGGCTTGCATCGAAATAGAACAAGGAAGCAAAAATAAATACGAATTAGACAAAGAAACAGGATTAATAGTGTTAGATCGTGTACTGTATACTTCTACTCACTATCCAATGAACTATGGATTTATTCCTAGAACATATTCCGAAGACAACGATCCGTTAGATGTATTTGTATTATGCAGTCAACCTATACATCAGAATTGCCTTGTTAGGTGCTATCCTATAGGTGTAGTTAAGATGATTGACAGAGAAGAAAATGACGAAAAAATTGTTGCTATACCATTTGGTGATCCACAATGGCACGACATTCAAGAACTAGATCAATTACCTGCACATATTATGGATGAATTGAAACATTTCCTACAAGTATATAAGCAATTGGAGAACAAGAAAGTTGTAGTCGATGAGATCGGTGGCAGAGATGTTGCTATTCAGACAATTATTGATGCAATGGATAGATATAAGGCGACTTTCGAAAAATAAATTTTTCAAAACTTGTCTAATAATTTTGGCAAGCGATAAAAGATTATGATATATTGAAGATATTAAAATCAAAGGATACTAATATGGATAGAATAGTAGTAATAACTGGCGGAACAAGTGGAATAGGCAAAGAATTAGTTGGACTTTTTCAGCAATCTAATGATACAGTCTTAACTCTAGCCAGATCTGTTAAAGATGATGATGTTAATGGATATAAATGTGATGTATCAGATGAGACGCAAGTTAAAACTTGTATTGATGATATCGCAAAAAGATTTGGAAGAATAGATATTCTTATCAACAACGCAGGTTTTGGAATGAGT
>CAJOPQ010000035.1 GCA_905236445.1 uncultured Clostridia bacterium | reverse complement strand
TCTAACACCTCCACCACTTCTTGAATTTTGACCTTTGGTACCTCTGCCAGCTGTTTTACCTAGTCCAGAACCGATACCTCTACCAACTCTCTTACTCTCGAAAGTTGAGTTAGGTGCAGGAGCTAATTGATGTAACTTCATAAAGCAACCTCCTAATCTATATTCTCAACACGAACTAAATGCTTAATTTTGAAAATCATGCCTCTAATAGCATCATTATCTGGAAGTTCGTTTGATGAATTAATTTTGCCAAGACCTAGAGCCTTTGCAGTTCTAGCTTGGTCTTTGTTATAACCGATTGTACTCTTAATAAGAGTAACTCTTATTTTCTTTTCTTCAACTGTCTTAGAAGATTTCTTAACAGTTGTCTTTTTTGTTTCTAATTCTGCCATGTTTAATCTCCTTTAAAAATTATAAAATTTCCTCAACAGTTTTTCCTCTTAATGCCGCAACCTCTTCTTTAGTTCTCAATTGTTGTAAAGCATTCAATGTTGCTTTAACACAGTTGATTTTGTTTCTAGAACCATAAGATTTTGCAGTAATATCTTTAATTCCGCATAGTTCTACAACTGGTCTTACTGAACCACCTGCGATAACTCCAGTACCTTCTGATGCTGGAAGCAACTTAACCATGCTTGTGCCAAATTTACCAACCACCTCATGTGGAATAGTTGTGCCTTCTAGAGCAATTTTGACCATTCTCTTCTTAGCAATAGCAGTAGCTTTCTCTATAGCATTAGGAACTTCTGCAGCTTTACCATTGCCAACACCTACTCTGCCGTCTTTATCTCCAACAACTACAAGGGCGCTGAATCTCATATTTCTACCACCCTTAACAACCTTAGTAATACGATTAACGTTAACTAATTTGCTTGTAATTGGGTCAACTTCTTTTTCCTTTCTTGGAGCTTTACGGTCAAATGATTTTTTCTCAAATGATTTTTTCTCGTTATTTTGCATTACCTTTTCTCCTTAAAAATCCAATCCACCGTTACGGGCACCGTCTGCTAATGCTTTTACTCTACCAGTATAGATGTAACCAGCTCTATCAAATACTACAGATTTAATTCCTTTCTCTATAGCTCTCTTAGCAACAGTTTCCCCAACAATGTATGCTGCTTCTTGTTTTGTTTTACCTTTAATGCTATCTGCAATGTTCTTATCTGCAGTAGAAGCACTCAACAATGTAACACCCTTGGAGTCATCAATAACTTGACAATAGATTTGATTTAGACTTCTATGAACACTAAGTCTAGGTCTTTCAGTAGTGCCATTAACTTTATTTCTAACACGGATTGCTCTTACTTTTCTTTCAGCGTTTTTATCAATCTTATTTATCATATTACCTTATCACTCCTTATTATTTCTTACCACTCTTAACTTCTTTTCTTACAACTGTCTCATCGCTGTAATAAATTCCGTAAGCATGATATGGTTCAACAGGCTTGATATCTCTTATACGCAAGGCAACTTGTCCTACTAATTCTTTATCAATACCTTTTACAATAATTTCATTCTTATCACAAGATAATGTAATACCATCTACAGCTTTAACATCAACTGGATGACTAAAACCAATATTTAATACCAAATCTTGACCTTTTTGACTAACTTTATAACCTACTCCATTAATTGTAAGTCTCTTCTCATAACCTTTGCTTACACCAATTACCATGTTATTGATAATCTGTCTATATAGGCCATGATAAGCATTGTACTTAGGATCTTGATTATTGTTAACAACTGTCAAAACTTGACCATCTATATTGTAAGTAAGTTTGTCATTAACAGTCTTAGTTAAAGTACCTAGAGGGCCTGTAACTGTACATTTATCACCATTGATTGCAACAGTAACTCCAGCAGGAATTGTGATTTCTTTCTTACCTATTCTACTCATAATTTCCTCCTACCATACATATGCTAAGACTTCGCCACCGATATTTGCTTTTCTGGCCTGCTTGTCTGTCATAAGTCCTTTACTTGTTGAAATAATAGCAATTCCCAAGCCGTTAATTACTTTTGGAAGTTCTTCACAGCTTGCATATATTCTTAAACCCGGCTTAGATATTCTCTTTAGTCCATTAATTACTCTTTCGCCATTTGGGCCGAATTTAAATTCTATAACAATATTAGATTCTACGCCTTCACCTTCTACTTTGTAAGAAGAAATATATCCTTCGTTCTGTAGCAATTCTGCAATAGCAATCTTTGTTTTTGAAGTGGGAACGGAAACACTTTTATGTTTTGCGCTAAGAGCATTTCTCATTCTTGTTAGCATATCTGCTATTGGATCTGTAAAATACATAAAACTTATCTCCTTTTTACCAACTTGATTTCTTTACACCAGGAATTTCACCCTTGTATGCTAGTTCTCTAAAACATACTCTGCAGATGCCGTACTTTCTTAATACAGAATGTGGACGACCACAAATGTTGCATCTTGTATATTCTCTAGTGCTATATTTTTGTTCTTTTTTCTGTTTTTCAATTAACGCTTTTCTTGCCATACGAAATATCTCCTCCTATCTCTTCCTGAAAGGCAAACCCATATATTCTAATAATAGCTTTGCATCCTCATCAGTTTTAGCAGTAGTAACTATAACTATATCAAGACCTCTAATCTTCTCAATCTTGTCATAAGAAATTTCTGGGAATACCAATTGTTCCTTAAGACCAAGAGAATAGTTACCTCTACCATCAAATGCTTTGTCAGAAATTCCTTGGAAATCTCTAACACGTGGTAGAGCGATAGATATAACTTTGTCCAAGAATTCGTACATCTTTTTACCTCTTAGAGTAACTTTAGCACCAACCTTGTTGCCTTGTCTTACCTTGAAGTTTGCAATTGATTTCTTAGCAGTTGTAACTACAGGTTTTTGACCTGTAATTAGAGCCAACTCATCAACAGCTTTGTTGAAACTCTGAGCATTCTCTTTGCAATCTCCAAGACCACGGTTAACTACAATTTTCTCAATCTTTGGTACTTGGTAAATATTTGTGTAACCTTTTTCTTTCATAATAGCAGGAACAACAACAGTGTTGTATTTTTCTTCTAATCTATTAACTTCTTTTGCCATTGATATTCCTCCTATTCCTTATCACTTTTCTTAGTTGTTTTCTTTGCAGCAGTTGTGCTCTTAGCTGCTGTCTCTTTCTTAGCAGTAGTCTTTGTTGTAGACTTATTTGTTACTTCTTTAGTAGCCTTTGTAGCTTCTTTCTTTGCAGCTTTGGAATTATCCAAAGAAGCGCCGCACTTTTTACAAATTCTAACGTTTTTGTTATCAATTAACTTGTGACCAACTCTTGTTGCTTTACCACAAGCTGGACAGATAATTTGAACGTTAGACACGTCTATTTTGCCTTCACGCTTAATGATTCCACCTTTCTCACCAGCTTTCTTTGGTTTCTGATGCTTTGATACAATATTAACACCAGCAACTACAACAGTGTTATCAGATGGATTAGCAGCAATAATATTACCAGTTTTGTTCTTATCTTTACCAGCAATAACTAGAACGTTATCACCTTTCTTAACATGTAATGACATATTCTATAATACCTTCCTTTTATAACACTTCTGGAGCCAATGAAATTATCTTCATAAAGCCTTGATCTCTTAATTCTCTTGCGATAGGTCCAAAAATACGAGTTCCCTTAGGTAATTTTTGGTTATCAATAATAACAGCTGCGTTGTCGTCGAACTTAATATAAGATCCATCAGGTCTAGAAATCTCTTTATTAGTTCTAACGATAACAGCCTTTACAACGTCACCTTTCTTAACAGCGCCACCTGGAGTAGCAGATTTAACAGATGCAACAATGATGTCACCAACACTGCCACTTCTTCTAAAAGAACCACCTAAAATCTTAACACACATTATCTTCTTAGCACCGCTATTATCAGCAACTTTTAGTATTGTTTGAGGTTGTATCATAATCCTTTACTCCTTATTTTGCTCTTTCTATTATTCTTACAAGTCTAAAATACTTGTCTTTGCTAAGTGGTCTTGTCTCCATAATTTCTACAGTATCACCGATATTGCACTCGTTGTTCTCGTCATGAGCCTTAAATTTCTTAGTTGACTTGAAAACTTTACCGTACAAAGGATGTCTTTTGTTAGAAACAACTGAAACTGTTATAGTTTTGTCCATCTTGTTGCTAGTAACAACACCAATCTTAGTTCTTCTTAAATTTCTTTCTGTATTTTCCATAAACTCTCCCCCAGCAATTAAGCATTAACCTTTTTATTTAATTCTCTTTCAGTTAACACTGTCTTAACTTTCGCAATGTCTTTTTTGCAGACATTAATCTGCATTGGGTTTGTCAATTGTCCGGTTGCATTTGAGAAACGAAGATTGAATAATTCTTGCTTAAGTTCTTTTAACTTCTTGTTAAGCTCTTCGTTTGTCATTTCTCTAAAATCTTTAGCTTTCATTAAACAATACCACCTTCTTGTATTTCTTCACCCTTCTTAACAAACTTTGTCTTGATTGGCAACTTGTAAGACGCAAGTCTCATAGCCTCTCTAGCTTGTTCTTCAGATACACCAGCAAGTTCGAATAGAACTCTACCTGGCTTGATTGTAACTACCCAGTATTCTGGATTACCTTTACCTTTACCCATACGAGTATCAGCAGGTCTCTTAGTAACTGGCTTATTTGGCGATAGATTAATCCAAACTTTACCACCACGCTTAGTAAATCTATTGATTGCTATACGGGCAGCTTCTACTTGGTTGGTTGTTAACCAGCATGGCTCTAACGCAACTAAGGCATAATCACCATAAGCAATTTTGTTACCTCTTGTTGCTTGACCTTTCAATCTACCTCTAAATTGTTTTCTTCTCTTGATTCTTCTAGGCATTAACAACATTATTCTTGTCCTCCTTCAACTACAGTGTTTTCTTGAGGCGCAACAACTTTCTTAGTTAAAATTTCGCCCTTGCAGATCCAAACCTTAACACCGATAACACCAAAAGTAGTGTTAGCTTCGCAAGTTGCGTAGTCAATGTCTGCTCTAAGAGTGTGTAGAGGAAGTCTACCCTCATGATAATGTTCGCTTCTAGCGATTTCAGCACCATCTAGTCTTCCACTAACCATGATCTTGCAACCCTTAGCACCAGCTCTCATAACTCTTTGCATAGCCATCTTCATAGCTCTTCTGAAGCTCATTCTCTTTTCTAATTGTTGAGCAACGCTTTGAGCAACTAATTTAGCATCTAAGTCAGGTTTTTTAACTTCTTTAATGTTAACATTAACAAACTTGCCATTAACAAGTTTTGCTAAATCTTGTTTTAACTCTTCAACACCAGCACCTTTAGCACCAATAATAACGCCCGGTCTTGCTGTAAAAATATCGATTGTTACTTTGTTATTAGTTCTTTCAATATTAATATCAGCTACTGATGATGTAGCATATTTCTTTCTGATATACTTTCTGATTTTGTCATCTTCTAGTAAGTACTCGGAGAATTCTTTTTTGTTAGCGAACCAAGAAGAACTCCAATCCTTATTAACGCCGACTCTAAAACCGTGTGGATTAACTTTTTGTCCCATTCTTAAAAAATCCTCCTATTAGTTTTGCTTAGAACTGTCAAGTATTATAGTGATGTGACAAGTTCTCTTGATGATTGTATCAACCCCACCTCTTCCTCTAAAAGATACTCTCTTAAAAGATGGACCTTGGTTAGCATAAGCTTCTGATACATATAACAAATCTCTACTTAATCCTTTGTTGTTTTCAGCATTTGCACCAGCAGATACTAAAACTTTCTTAACAACTAAACTAGCAGTGCTAGGAGTTGTGTCCAAAATTGCACAAGCTTCAACAAAAGATTTGCCTTTGATAAGATCTAGAACCCTCTTTGCTTTGGAAGATGCCATTCTAACGTATCTAGCAGTAGCATAAGGTCTAGTATCTCTGCTTTCTCTTCTCTTAGCAGTTTTTTCTTTTACTCTCTTTGCCATTTCGTTTATCTCCTATTTCTTGCCCTTAGTTTTCTTATCAGCACCATGACCTCTAAAAGTTCTAGTAGGTGCAAATTCGCCAAGTTTATGACCAATCATATCGATTGTGCAATAAACTGGAATATGTTTCATACCATTATGAACAGCAATTGTATGACCAACGAATTCTGGGTAAATAGTTGAAGATCTACTCCAAGTTTTCAAAACTTGTTTCTTACCTTCAGCATTTAATTTCAAAACTCTTTGCATCAATCTCTCTTCTACATAAGGTTTCTTCTTTAAACTTCTACTCATAATACTCTCCTACTTAGCTCTACTTACAATAAGTTTATTGCTTTGCTTTTTAGAATTTCTTGTCTTCTTACCCATAGCAGGCTTACCCCATGGAGTAAGTGGAGACTTTCTACCAACTGGGCTCTTACCTTCACCACCACCGTGTGGGTGATCGTTAGGGTTCATAACACTACCTCTTACAGTAGGTCTAACACCCATGTGTCTAACTCTACCAGCCTTACCTAATGATACAATCTCATGCTCTAAGTTGCCAACTGTACCAATTGTTGCACGGCAATTAGCTAGAACTTTTCTTGTCTCTCCACTAGGTAATTTGATTGTTGCAAATCTACCTTCTTTGGCCATAAGTCTAGCTTCCATACCAGCAGATCTAACGATTTGTGCACCACGTCCAGGAGTTAATTCAATATTGTGAATAACTGCTCCAACTGGCATGTCCTTCAATTCTAAGCAGTTACCTACTTTAATCTCAGAGCCTTCTCCACTCATAACAGTATCGCCAACATTTAATCCCTTAGGTGCGATAATATAACTCTTAGCACCATCAGCATACATAATAAGTGCAATGTATGCTGATCTATTTGGATCGTACTCTATACCAACAACTTTAGCAGGAATACCATCTTTTGTTCTCTTGAAATCAATTACTCTGTACTTAATTCTGTTGCCACCACCATGATGTCTAACAGTAATCTTTCCTTGGTTATTTCTACCAGCATTCTTCTTCTTAGTTTCAAGAAGAGATTTCTCTGGTTCAAATTTTGTTACCTCATCATAAGAAGGTGTCGTATAGAATCTTCTTGCAGGTGATGTAGGTTTGTATGTTTTAATAGCCATTATCCTTCCTCCTTTACTCCTAAGCTAGACTCTCAAAGAACTCAATAGCCTTACTGTCACTCTTTAATTGAACATAGGCTTTTTTGTAATCTGAAGTATAACCTTGTGTTTTGCCTTGTCTTTTTAATTTTCCATTAATATTAGCAATATTTACTGATGCAACTTTAACACCAAAAATCTCTTCTACTGCCTTTCTAACTTCTACCTTATTTGTATTCTTAGCAACTAAGAAAGTGTATTTCTTGTTAGCAATATCTGCATAACTCTTTTCACTTAAGATTGGTTTAATTATTACGTCGTAAGCTTTCATTATTTAACATAAGCCTCCTGTATTTCATTTATTGCATCAACTGTAAGAACCAATTTGTCGCAACATACAATATCGTACGTATTAAGAATATCTGATGTTGTAACATCTACGTTCTTCAAATTTCCAGAAGCCTTAATTAGATTGTCGTTATTACCTTTAGTAACAAAGATAACTGTCTTATCTAATTTCAAGTTATTCAAGATACTTACAACTGATTTAGTCTTAGCATCTTTCAAATCCAAGTTGTCTAAGACAATCAATTCTTTATCTTTAAGTTTGGTACTGATAGCACTGATAAATGCTAATCTCTTGGCTTCTTTGTTAACTTTCTTAGAGAAGTCTCTTGGCTTTGGTGCGAACACGATACCACCACCTCTCCATTGTGGACCCTTAGTTGAGCCTTGTCTTGCCCTACCAGTTCCTTTTTGTCTCCAAGGCTTCTTAGCATGTCCTCTAACCTCAGATCTGGTCAAAGTGCTCTTAGTGCCTTGTCTATTGTTTGCTAAATAAGCAACTACTACTTGGTGAATTAATGCTTCATTGTATTCTGCACCAAACACTTCTTTGTTAAGTGATAATGTAGATCCGCTTTCTTCACCTAGCATATTGTATATCTTTACACTTGACATTGCTTAATCCCCCTTATGCGTTTACCTTTACAGCAGATTTAACAGAAACTAAACTTCCTTTTGCTCCCGGGATTGCACCCTTGATTAATAAGATATTTCTTTCTGCATCAACTTTTACAACTTTTAGATTCTGAATAGTAACTCTCTCACTACCCCATCTACCAGCCATCTTCTTTCCTTTGAATACTTTAGCAGGGAAAGTGTTAGCACCGATAGAACCTACATGTCTATGAACAGGACCATTACCGTGAGTCATTCTATGTCTTTGGAAATTCCATTTAGCAATTGTTCCAGAATACCCATGACCTTTAGAAGTGCCAACGACATCAACAACATCTCCCTCTTCGAAGATAGAACAATTGATCTCATCGCCCATAGAATATGTACCATCTAACTTAAATTCTTTTAAATACTTCTTTGCAGAAACATTAGCCTTCTGAAGTTGTCCTAGAAGTGGCTTGTTAATTGCATTCTCTTTAACATCACCATAAGCCAATTGAACTGCGTCGTAACCGTCATTCTTAACAGTCTTAACTTGTGTAACATAACAAGGACCAGCCTCAACTACTGTAACAGGAATTACTAAGCCATCACTGCCAAATATTTGAGTCATACCAAGTTTCTTACCTAAAATTGCTTTCTTCATAATATTATTTTCCTCCTACAATAATTAAAGTTTGATATTGATATCAACACCTGCAGGCAAATCCAACTTCATCAAAGCGTCAACAGCTTTTGCAGAAGGACTATAGATATCAATGATCCTCTTGTGTGTTCTCATTTCGAATTGTTCACGACTATCTTTGTATTTGTGTGGTGAACGGATAATTGTAACTACCTCTCTCTCAGTTGGTAGTGGGATTGGACCACTAATCTTTGCACCAAATCTTAAAGCAGTATCCGCAATTCTCTTACTTGCTACATCGATTAAGCTGTGGTCAAATGCTTTTAATCTAACTCTTATTTTTTGTGTTGCCATTAATTTTTTCTCCTTAAAAATAAATTAATTTACCTAAATTTCTCCTAGCCAAAGTAATATAAAATATATTTAAAACACTGCTCCGGGTGTATCAAAGCAAAATCTTAAAAAAAATTGCTGTAATTTTACTTAGTAGTCAAACGAAATCTAGTCGTTTATAATCTTGTATAAACTCTTATTTACCCTCTAGCAAACTATCTTATTTTTTGGCATAAATAAGTAACCTTGCACGAGGAAATCATTATACAGCTTTACCATTTTATATGATTTTTTGTAGTATGTCAATGGTTTTTTCAAAAATTTAAACAAAATTTTAATATTTTTGTGTACTTTTAGGGCAAAAATCTTTAAACTACTTATTATGAAAAGCTTATAACAGCAATTATTATATATTAAATAATAGAAAATGTCAAGACATCAAAACAAAAAAACTAGCCAAATATGCCAGTTTTTCATTTTTCCATATCAAATTTATCATTTTGATTATTGTTGTTATAAAATTTTCTTTCTATTGTCTCAAATCCGTATGGATCAATATCATCAAACATCGAGTCTAATTCTTCTATATAATAATCCAAACAATCAATTGATTGATTAGCATAGTTCATCGATGTATCAATTTTATTCATAATCCAATCTATAAACTTAGCCATATTTTATTATCTCTCCATCTCATCTGCAGGAGCGTCTTTTGTGTCTAAATTATCAAGATTTGTTACTTTATCAATATCCATGTGCCACAAATTCTCTATATACAGATCCCTTTCTTCAGCTTCGTACACATCTTTAAAACATGAATCATAGAAATCATCAACTTCTTCATCAATAATGTTTAATTCATCAACAGTAATAACCGTTCTACCAAAAATTTCAGCAATCTCCATTAAGAAATTATATCTTCTATCATTTTCAATATATCCAAGATTTTTGTAATCAGGGAATTCTTTTACCATCTCTGCCTTAAAACCTTTATTAAAGTCTCTCATTTTTATGTACTTGTCTTCTTGGAATTCTTGCAACGCCGAAGATCTATCATATAATGTATATAGGCTCAAAGCACCGTCATTAGCCTCCAACAACTTTCTTGCTAAGAACATACTATAATCAAATCTTCTTCTTGCAGAATCTTCCATTTTTCCTCTAGGTATATATCTTTCTCTTTCCATATTCTTACACGCCCCTTATTTTTGTAGTTTGACAAAAATTATATTTTGTATATTATCTCAAAAACATGATACATATAATTTTGATTGTATCTTGATACTAATAGACTATAGCGATTATATATCAATAACATATTAGAAGTCAATACCCAATTTTTGTTATACACTAAAAAAAATAAAAATGTCACACCAAAAATAGTGTGACATATTATTATGCAACATATTGAAAAGTCGCTTGATTTACCTATTTTTTATAAATTGTAGCTATTATTCAACAATTTTTAGAACTAACATATCCACAGCATTAACTGGAGTTATTTGACTTGTCTTCATCTTGTATTCCAAGTCAATACATGTATCACATATTTCTTTTAACTTTCTTGGTTTAAAAATAGATGACTGCTCAATTAATTTTTTTACAGCATATTCTTTGATACCAAACAAGTCAGCATATTCTGCTATACTTAATTTAGTAATAGCAATATGTAACAATCTTCTAAAGTGTGTATATATTAGCCCAATTAAGCCTTGATAGCCATTCTTCTTACCCTTTAGATCATTAAGAATTTCGTATACTTTATTAATATTTTTCTTTGCCAAGTTCTCTGTTAATTCATATATCTTGTAGTCTAAATTTCTTGCAACAAGCAACAATACATCATCTTCAGCAATTTCAGAATCAGCATAATTAACTAATTTAACTAATTCATTCATGCAAGCAGACATATTTCCATTGGTATATTCAAGCACTTTGTTTATCGCTGAAGGCGTAATAGTTCTATCCTTTTTCTTTGCTTCAAGAGTTATTAGTTTTACTGCGATATCTCTTGGCAACTCACTACACTCAACAGTTTCAAAATATTTGTTCTCAAGACCTTTTATCGACTCGATATTGTCGCACACTTTTATAACTAATATGTTATCAAATTTGCCTTCTTTAAGATATTTTTTTAACTCTTCTATATTTTTTATTTTGGTATATTTGTTGGACAAATCTACAACAACAAGTTTGCTAGTAGAAAAAGCTGCAGGTGTAAGCAAGCTTTGTACAACATCTGCAAAATCAATATCCTGCTGACCAAACTTTGAAATATTAAATTCTGGCATATCTATATTAAGACTTTCTTCAATTAATCTTACTGCATTGTCACAAAGAAACATGTCAGAACCCTGAATTAAATAATTATTTTTTGTATTATTTGCCAAGCTTTTCTTCAATTCCTCAAACTTCATACAACACCCCTATATCCTTTATACTTCAACCTTCAAACTTACACCGTTACGCAATTTTACATTATTTCCATAGTCACCACTAACACAAATTATATTATTAGCTATTATATCATAATTATATAACTCTACATCGTTTTTCGCAATAATTACATATTCGTAAGGCTTATTCAACATTGAGCCAAGAAGAGAATAATCATCTTGTTGTAAATCTTTCACAATGTACAATATATCTTCATGTCCCAAAAGAGTTATTGCAAGTACATTGTCCGCAACATCTCTAATTACTTCGAAGTTATAATTTTCAAAAGTTATATTATTATCAAAATAACCAATTGTTGTTTTGTTACAATCTAGTATATCACTAAATTTCTCAAACCTACTATCCAAACAAAGATATTTTACATTGTAATCTGAGCAAAAGTCTTTGATGAGATTATACGACTTCATACTAAAATCATACACCACTAAGCAATCTATAGTTGAAATTTTGTTGTCATATAGAAAATCTTTCGTGTATTTATTAGGTACACCGAACATAACAAGCGAATCATTAGAATATACCAAATTAAAATACCCATATTTGTCTTGCACAACAATTGTATTAGACGGAATTGTCGCAGGCATAGAGGCAAATATCATAAATATTATGCAAATAACTGCAAAAGACGAAAGTAAAGCAATTTTTGTTATATTGCGTACCATTAAATATTTCCAAATAAAAGCAAAAGCTAATATAATCGCCAACACAATATAACCCACTCTAAATGCTGACACAACAGCATAAGGAATAGATGCAAATAAATCAATTATTCTTCCCAAAATCTGCAAAAGAACATCTGGCAATTTCAATACAAAGCCAAAAATTGGAATCATGCCAATGAATAGACATACAAATAAAATTGGAAAAATTATTGAAAACAAGGGAATAACTATTAAATTTGCCAAAACAGATACAATTGATGCTTCTCCAAAATTATTAATCAATATAGGGAAAATTAATAAATTAATTGACATAGATATAACAAGAGGTGAAGACAACCAATTAGGAATCTTAATAGCACGAGTAAGTTCTAAAAATTTAGGAACAAGAGTTATAATAGCAAAAATGCAAACAAATGATAACTGAAATCCTATTTCAAGTAGTGATAAAGGATTAATTAATAGTATAATTATTCCAGCCACACTAAGTGATGACAAGATATCATATTTTTCGCCTAACGCTTGCGACACTAAATATACAATAACCATTATTGATGCTCTCGTTACAGAAGCAACAAATCCACAAAGATAAGCATAAATCAATAGAAATAATGAAGTTAATGCAATTATTGTAATCCACTTTGATTTGAAAGACAATTTGGTTTTTTCGCATATTTTTTTGATAACAAAAATAATTACCCCAGAAATAATCCCAACATGCAACCCCGACACAGCCAATAGATGCATAACACCACTTGTCTTAAACACACTAGATACCTCATTAGAAATGCCACTTTTATCGCCAAACAACATTCCATAAGCCAAGTTTGCGTTATCTTCTGACATATTAGAGTGTAATATATCGGAAACATAATTTAAAAATTCTGACCTCAAAGTAACCTTCGTTGCAACAATTTCTAATCCATTGTCTTTATCAAATTCGATTGTAGACATTGAGTTGTTAATAAGTTTGTTAACATCTTCTGCCGTATATACTTCGTTAGACACAATTTCGCCTTTAATTTTGATTGTTGAGCCAACAACAACATCTGTTATGTAATAGTTCTCTATAAATACCGAAGAATTGCCATCGTAAATATACTCACCGTCTTCATCTTCCAAAGTTATGTTATCCAAATCTAATCTCGCACCAAAGTCGTATTGAGATATATTTTCTACAGATGCTATAATTGTGTAAGTTCCAGATATCTTATTTGTGGAATATTTCTGCAATTTTAGTAACGTTAAGCACACGCCCAACAAAATGGCGATTGTAAT
>CAJOPQ010000034.1 GCA_905236445.1 uncultured Clostridia bacterium | reverse complement strand
TTTCCACATCATGAGAATGAAATTGCACAGACTGAGAGCATTACAAAAAAGACTTTTGCAAAATACTGGATACATAATGGCTTAGTCAAGATCAATGGTCAGAAAATGAGTAAATCGCTTAATAACAGCATATTTTTAAAAGATTTGCTAGACAAATATGACAAAGAAGTAATAAGATTTGCACTGCTTCAAACTAACTACAAAAACGATATCAACATAACAGATAATATCTTTGATGATGCAAAGGCTCACTTGTTGTCGTTCTATGAGACATTAGACAGAATAGATAAATTAAATATTAACAACTCCGTAATTAACGAAACAATTGACAAAGAATTTGACGAAGCTATGGACGATGACTTCAATACAGCAAAAGCATTGGCAAATCTTTTTGGATATTTCAAAAATATGAATACAAAACTTGCAAACAATGATGCAAGTGTGATTGAAGACGCTAATGGAATAAGACAAACATACAGTTTGCTTGGATTATTTAAAAGCAAGCCTAGTGAGTTTATTGCAAAGAATAAAGAAGAAGATTCTGATATTCCTCAACAAATCAAACAACTTGCTAGCCAAAGATGGACAGCAAAACAGAACAAAGATTGGACAAAAGCAGATGCGCTAAGAGATCAATTATTAGCTCTAGGCTACACTATCAAAGATTCTAAAGATAATTATACAATAATTAAAAATTAATAAAAAAAGTTGTAATCACTAAATGTATTACAACTTTTTTGTTTTATTTCTTCCCAATATTGTGCATTGTGCGTAAAGCATTATAAAGTTTAGTATCGAACTCTCGCCTTGCATTAAGGCAAGTATCAAGTGGAGTATAGAATAACTCGTTGTTCTTGATACCTATAGCGACACCACTAATATCTTGCATCAACAACTCTACAGACATAATACCCATATTCATACCAAACATTCTATCGAACATTGTAGGTGTGCCACCACGTTGAATATATCCTAAGTCTGTGCTTCTTGTATCTATCCCAAGATCTTTACGAAGAGCCTTCTCAACATCTTTCAAATCGAAATCGCAATTCTCACTCATAATAATTAATGGACTAACATCACCATTATTAATAGAAGTCCTTACATCTTCAACTATATCATCAATAGTTGTTCCCAGTTCTTTAGTCGCTAGTGAATTTGCCATAGAGCAAACTGCAGTGTATAACGCAATGTCGCCAGAATCTCTTCCCATTACTTTCACGATCATTCCACGAGAATTTGCGTCCATTGTCTGCATCATGTCATCTACATTCCTAACTGCATTATTAACAGCAGTATCAAACCCAAGCGTCCTCTCTGTGTAATATAGATCATTATCAATTGTGCCCGGAATAGCTATAACATTTATTCCCTTTGCAGCCAAATTAACAGCTCCGTTAAATGATCCATTGCCACCAATGACAACAACTCCATCAATGCCATTCTTCTTAAGATTTCTTACTGCCTTATCGAGTCCTGCTTGAGTTCTAAATTCTGCGCTCCTGCTAACTTTTAAGATGGTGCCACCTAAGCCCTGAATATTTTCTACCATACTACCGTCTAAGAATATCATATCATTCTCAATTAATCCTTGATATCCTCTCCTAATTCCGATTGGTATAATATCATGTGTAGCACAAGTATTAACAAATGCCTTGATACATATATTCATTCCTTGGCTATCGCCACCACTACAAAGAATTGCATATCTTTTCATTTCTATATTTTTCTCCTTATTTCACTCTTATATTATCTTCGCCAATCATAGCCTTCAACTCTTGTGTTACAAAACTTGAAGCATCTACTTTGACAGACAATTTGTATATTTGATTACTGACTGAACATTTAATTATTACTTCTGATCTTCCCGGATAACTCTGTAAAACATCAATAACATCACGTTTCAAATTATTATCCATTGTATTGAATCTTAAGTATAGAGATGGAACATTGTTATCTACAATTTCGCTATTTTCTCTCAATTGCAATACTTCAAGCGACTCAGCCATTACACTAGGTTTTTCTCCATCTCTAGTGTTTATTTTCCCAACTACTTTTACAATCAAATCAGTTGCAAGCATAGGCTTGTATTTCTGTAATACATTCTGAAACATTACAACTTCAATAGTACCATACAAATCTTCTATAGTAAGGAACGCCATCTCCTTGCCAGATTTCTTAGAAATCATCTTCTTATACTCTGTAATTATTCCACCACAAGTTACACTCATTCCATCTTTGATCGTTTCTTCAACCATCGTATCAGATTCTTCATCATCTGTAGACATCTCATTCTCTTCTACCTCTAGCATATCACTAGTAAGTGAGAATGATGCAAGCGTTCCTGCAAATTTCTCTAGAGGGTGACCTGATACATATATGCCTACTACCTGTTTCTCCAATTTTAACTTAGTCTGTGTATCGAATTCTGGGATATTTGGCACCTGCACTTCGTTAGATGAATCTGTCTTCAACAACTCATCAAATAAGCCAATTTGCCCTGATGCTTGTTTTTCTTTATCTTTGACAACCTTGTCAATAATGAGTGGAAACATCTGCATCATCTGTGATCTTTTTAATCCAAAGCAATCCATAGCACCACTAAGTATCAGACTCTCCATACAACGCTTATTAAGAGCATTTTGATCCCTATCTGCCATTCTAGAGATGAAATCGTCAAGCGATTTGAATTCTCCAGCACACTCTCTCTCTGCAATAATATTGTCAACCATTCCTACACCTACATTTTTAAGTGCAGCTATTCCAAATCTTATTTTGTCATCTTTAACACTAAAATATGTGACAGATTTGTTGATGTCTGGAGGTAGAACATCTATTTTTTCTTCCTTGGCATAAGTTACATAATTCTTTATTTCATCTGAGTTGGTAATTCTATTATTAAGTACAGAAGTTAGGAACTCTGGCTCATAATAATTCTTAAGATATGCCGTCTGATATGTTATCAAACTATATGCTGCTGCATGAGATTTGTTGAACGCATACGAAGCAAAACTTTCCATTTCTCCCCATATTTTGTTCGCAACTTCCTCCGGAACTCCCCTCTTGATTGCACCGTCTATTGCCGGCTTGCCACCTTCAGCAGGCTTACCATATAGGAAAACAGCTTTCTCTGCTTTCATTGCCTCAAGTTTCTTTTTACCCATCATTCTACGCACCATGTCAGCCTGACCTAGCGTATCCCCTGCCATATCTTGAACAATTCTCATAACTTGCTCTTGATATACAATACAGCCATAAGTTACATTAAGAATAGGCTCTAGAATAGGATGATCATAAGTGACTTTGTCTGGGTGATGCTTGTTGTACACATATCTAGGAATACTGTCCATTGGACCCGGTCTATATAACGACACTCCGGCAGTTATATCTTCTATGCAGGTTGGTTGCAACTCTTTTAAAAAACGCCTAAATCCGGGACTTTCAATCTGGAATATTGCCTTAGTATTTCCCGTTGAAATCATCTTATACACTTCAGGATCGTCGTAACCGAGTTTGTGGAAATCTATGTCCACCCCATGATTCTCTTTGACATACTTGATACAAGTCTGAATATCATTTAAGTTTCTTAACCCAAGGAAGTCCATCTTCAAATGTCCTAACCTTTCAATATCTGTCATGGAATATTGTGTGGTTAAGTCATCGCCATTACGAGATAGTGGCATGAATTTCTCTAGACTATCACAACCTATAACGACACCACAAGCATGCGTTGAACACTGTCTAGGCATACCTTCCAATTTCATCGCGATATCGACAACCCTCTTGATGTTAGGATTGGAATTGTACATATTAACCAGATCCTGCACCGGATACATTCCATATTCCTTGTCACCTTCCTTAGGTGGCTCAGCAAAACCAAAAGACTTCTTAATTACATCGTGATGTTTTGCACTAAGGCCCGGAATAAGTTTGGTAACTGCGTCCATTTCGTTATATGGAACATTAAGTACTCTTCCTACGTCCTTAATCGCATTTTTCGCTGCCATTGTTCCAAATGTTACAATCTTAACTACTTTGTCATGGCCATATTTATCTGCAACATAATCAATAACTTCTTGCCTTCTATCATCTGCAAAATCCACATCGAAATCGGGTGCTGTTACCCTCTCTGTGTGCAAAAATCTCTCAAATAGTAAGTCAAACTTGAATGGATCTATATCAGTTATACCAATTGCATATGCAACAACACTTCCTGCTCCAGATCCTCTTCCCGGGCCAACCGGAATACCCATAGATTTGGCTGCAAATATATAATCCCACACAGTTAAGAAGTACTGAGCAAAGCCTTGTTTGACTATTACATTCATTTCTCGCTCAACTCTCTCTCTAATAACATCGGTTACAGTGCCATAACGTTTAACAAGTCCCTCTTCGACCAATTTCCTTAAATAATCTGGAATTGTCATGCCGTCTGGTGCCTTGAAGGGTGGAAACATATATATATTTTTGTCTATATGATCTTCCTCAAACGAATAATTGCATTTGTCAGCAATCTCGTTAGTAACTTCAAGCGCATCTAGATCATTTGGAAAAACTTGAGCCATTTCTTCATAAGTTTTCAAGAAAAATTCATCGCCAGTAAATTTCAACCTATTAGGATCATCTAACGTCTTGCCCATCTGTACGCACATTAGTACATCTTGAGTCAAAGCATCTTCTCTCTTAAGATAATGCACGTCATTAGTTGCAACTAACTTAATGTTATATTTCTTAGCGTATTCATGAAGTTTTGCATTAACGATCTTCTCTTCTTCTAGATAGTGATTTTGGATCTCAAGATAGAAATCATCATGGAACGTGTCTAAGAAAAACTCAATCAACTCCTCAGCCTTGTCATATTCTCCAGCAAGTATATATCTAGGTATATCCCCAGCAATACATGCAGATAGACAAATTACACCTTCGGAGTGTTCTTTTAATACATTATAATCTATTCTTCCCTTGCCAAAATAATATCCATCACGAAAAGCAATGGTATTAAGCTTTGCCAAATTAAGATATCCCGTTCTATTCTTCGCTAGTAAAATTAAATGTGAGTTCTTGCTCCTGCCCTGCTTAACAGTTAGATCATTAACAACATAGAATTCACAGCCAAAAATAGGTTTTATTCCGGCTTTCTTGCAAGCATCATAGAAAGTAATTGCACCATACATATTGCCGTGATCTGTTATGGCACATGCCTTCATGCCCATTTCACTACACATCTTCGTTAGTTTCTCAATTCTTGCAGCACCATCTAACAGACTATATTCTGTATGAACGTGCAAATGTACAAACTCACCCACAGTTTATATCCTTTTGTTTTATTTAATTTATTAATTAGTATTGTAAACAAAATAACAACAAAAATCAAGTAATTAGTTGTTACTGACTGCATGTTTTTTTTGAGTATAAAAATACACTCCCTTTTATAAAGCACAATGGAGTGTATTATATAGTTTGCTGAAGTACACCTTATTTGCCCTCATAGGCTATTGTACATGTTACATTTTGAATAAAATTTACTATAGAATCAATCATTATTTTCACTGATTATACAATCATATATTATTTTATAATATCTATTAACGTTTGTTATGCTCTATATGTTTTGTACCAATCACTTTCGGTTATAGAATCGGTCTTGTTAGAGCAGATAACATTAATTCCACTTGAATTAGCAATTATGACAATATTGCCATTGTAACTATCTGTGGTGTCTGTAGCGCTATCGTAGTATCTATTGACATACATATTGTTTGTATATTTCGATATATTGGTACATGCCGTCTTAGATGGAAACACATTGTTAATATCCGTGGTATATTCGTACTTTCCCATTACAGCAGTAAATACTACGATTTGAGGCTTAATCACAGATAGCAAAATCTCCGTGCTAGATGAATACGAGCCATGGTGACCTGCCTTGAATACATCTACCTGTGGCAAATCATTGCATTGCACAAGATACTCCTCGCCTTCTTTTTCTAGATCTCCTGTAAGCAGATAATTATGTGTGCCAGCTGTGATAAGACAGCAAACAGAATAGTTATTCTCATCAGACGAATGATGCTCATAATAATAGTTGTACAAGATGTTAAGAGATACTGTGCTAGATAATTGATATGTACGTTGTGCACCGTTCTCGTTGTTCCAACATTCAAGTGCTGAATATCTAACTGCGCCAGCCTCAACCTCTGCGTTTCGCTCTGCAAGATATCTAGAATATAATGCCGTTGTGGAATTAGTCAAAGGAAAATCTATTATTGTCTGACATATATATCTATCGAATATTGTTCTGTAGGCAGCAGAAGCAGTTCCACCAAAACACGCAATATGGTCTTCATGACCGTGAGTTACAATTACATATTCCAGAATCCCATCTGTGCAGTACTTGTCAATATATGCACTTATTGTGTCAATGCTATTACTTTTAGATCCAGCATCTATAAGGACTTCTGTATTTCCAGTCTTAACTAAGATGCAATCCCCAGCATTGTCATTGCCAAGCTCTATAAAATGCACAGAACAATCTTCTTCTGCTAGATTTATAACTCCAGAATTTTGGCTAGATGATACACCACTGCCACCTGTTGCAGAACTAGTTGTGTTTTCGGTCTTATTTGTTGAATATACAGAATCTAATATTCCTTGGAATGTGTCTGGATATTTAAAGTATACAAACGCAACAACTAGTGCAATAACTAGTACAATTACCAAAATTGTAATTATTAATCCTTTGTTCCCACCACGTTTTTTAACTCTTCTTCTTGTTGCCATAATTCAGTTCTCCATTATTAAATATCATACCTAAATATATGATTATCTATTGTCAAAATTGTTGAAGTCTTTCTTATTAGTGTATTAACAGTGTTGCCAAATAAATATGTTACAATGTTATCCCCTTGCGCTACTGTTGCATTAATAATGTTACAAAGTTTTTCGTTGTTCTCACTGGATAAATTATTAATTTGCATTGTTTCATCAGA
>CAJOPQ010000033.1 GCA_905236445.1 uncultured Clostridia bacterium | reverse complement strand
CATGGTTGTTTTCGCCGTGTCACCATCTTGCTTGATATTCTCACCCATCAAACATACTCCCCAACTCCTTAAAACTCAAGTTACCTTGGTTGTTAACATATCATATTATGTATCACAAACTTTTAGAACTGTAAGAACAACGTTTCAAATAAGGATACGACAAAATATTACAATAGACTAATCGAAGATAATAGCTGAATAACTCCACTAATTATTACAATAAGCACAACTAGATTATATATATAATCAATCATACTATTCCCGTTAGATACAATATCAACCAATACACCAAGCAAAGCAACTCCAAGCAAAGCAAAAACAAAACTACTCAAAAATATTCTCTCCTTATATTATATTGGCAGACATAACAGCAAGAGCCAAAGTCATAACGAACATAAATGCAACACCAGCAATCATAGCAATTGGAAAAGCAAGGATTTTCGACACTTGAGTCATAATATTGCTAGTAGTATTATCAAACATATCAGTTATAGATGCGACAAAACTTAGCGCTAACTTTACAAGCATTATATGTATTAGTGGACTTAACAACATTACAAAAATTATTACTATTCCTGCCAGTCCAATAGCATTCTTAACAAGGATAGAACTTAATACTAGATAATTAAATCCGTCAGATATATATGAGCCAATCAATGGGATATAATTCTTAATAGCAAACTTAGTTGTATAGACACTAATTGTATCATATTTGCCACTAGATATTCCATTTATGGCAAAAACACCACCAAATATGACAAATACTAGGCTAATAATGCTTTTGAATAGTGATGATAAGAAATCAATAAATTTGCTCAATTTTATCTTGTTCGTTATCCCAGATATAAGTATCAGTACAAAAGATATTATATATATTGGATACAACCACTTCAGTATTATATTGGCAACTGCAGTGTTAAGTATCGCAGTAATTGGAGAATACATACTAACGGATGCATTTGCTCCAATTACACCCATCAGAGTTATTATAATAGGAAAAAGTGCATTTATAACAACTAGCATCGTATTAATCGTATTATAGACTTGACTATTAATATCAATAACTAACTTAGCAATTAGAATAATAATAATGCATGTTGCTACTAGATTAATAATATTAGAGATTCCGTCTTTAAAGATGTTGGGGCTAAATGAAGATATTATTTTTATCGCTACTGCTATAAGAATTATAGCAACACATATAGGCATAATAGATTTTAATTTTATTCCTAAGATTTGAAAAATATAACTTAATATATTGTCTGCTTCAATATTCAAATTCCCATTAAGTATTCCAAGAATAATTTCTTTAAATGACAAATTGCTATCTATATCATGTATCAATTTATCAACTTCTGAATAATCATAATTGTCTAGTACAGTGTATGTGTCGTCATACAATGTCGAATACTCATCTTCATCAGTTTGCGAAAATACACTAATACAAGTTGGCATAACAGCAATTAATACTAACAACAATATTAACAAACAAAATATTTTTTTTGCATGTGTATATTTAAGAATTCTTTTTTTCATAAAATATCACTAATGAGATCAAATATAGTCTCAACAAGAGGTATTGAGAGAATCAAAATTGACACCTTGCCTGCCAGCACAATCTTGTCAGATATCGAAGTATTGCCACTGTCTTTGCATATGCCGCTTGCGAATTCTACTAGATAGGCTACTGCTATTGCTTTGAGTAGAATAGTGAAGTAGCCTTGATCGACACCCGTTCTAAGTATCAAAGAGTTATACACAGATACAATTTGACCAAAGAATCCTAGAATATATGCTAGCATTACTATAGATCCCGCAATGGTTATAAGGACAGCAAATTCCGGCTTAACTTGTTTGGTAAACACTATAGCGAACACAATTGCAACACCAAGCAATGAGAATTTTAATATATCCATCTCATCTCCTTATCAATGCATCAAAAATTAAATAATGTCTTAACAGTATCAAACAACTCATTTATCATATTTATCACCATGAACAATACTATTATCACACCTGCCAATGTTGTAAGCATCGCTATCTCATCTTTGCCAGAATATTTCAATATTTGATTCGTGACAGCAGTTATTATACCTACTCCCGCTATTTTAAAAATTATATCAATTCCCATTCTTGTCCTTTTTTTTCAAATTAATATTATTATAATTATCAAACCAGCTATCAATATCAGTTTGCTACGCAATACTCCAGACTTAGCATACATTGCCATACTTGCTTTGTGCATAATATCCAACTTAGCAATATTATGTGTTGCACAACCTATTTCCCCGTCTAAGTCACGTTTGCCAAGAGACTCCAACATATCATAAATTTCATCAACCTCTATCGAACTTAAGCACTTAGGATAAGCATTCTTGTCCCTACAAGATGTTAACAACTTCTTAGTCTCACTTCCACATACGAATGTCTTTACAACCTCATTTATGCTACTTTTGTTGAATTGGATTTCGTTAATGTAGTACTTCATAAAATCCGTTAATTGCTCTATAACTTTATTCTTTGTTCTGTAATAGCTAAGATTAATTAGGGAAATAAGTATACAAAGAATAAATATTATACATATCAAACACACTTTCATAGTGCAATACACTCGAAATTGGCGTCATATACTCCGTTATATTCTCCCGGGGTTGAGCCAAGCAATACGAACCTGTCAAAAAGATGTTTGTCCAAAATATCGCAAATTTGAGGCTTATTCTTAAGATCTATCAGACTTGATGCATGTATAGTCGCAATCACCTTAACGCCACATGTCATTGCATACTCTACTGCTGGCAAATCTGCTATAGATAATTCGTCAGTTACGATAACATCTGGTCTTAGACTTCGTATTCCGTTACTAAAGGCATAATCTTTAGCACAATTGGATAGAATATCACAGTTCATATCGGCAAAAGCAACATTGCCATTATTTACGCCTGTTATCTCGCACCTTTCATCAACAATTAAGACATTAGATTTTGGCTGTAGCCTTAGGATTTGTTTTGCTAAATCTCTAATAAATGTCGTTTTGCCTGCTCCTGCAGGGGAAATAACAAGAGTGTTATATATCCTGCCATTATGTACAATATTATCAATCGCTCTAAGCGAACAACCTTTGACTTCGTGTGGAACACGAATATTAAGCGCTTGAATATTCTTAATTGTTTTTATTTTGTCATTAACATATACGAACTCCCCTGCAACACCTATTCTTATCCCACCTCTGTATACAATGTATCCGTTAACCAATTGATCATTAATCGTGTGTATAGAGTTGTTACTAGCAATTGACACAACTCTATCAATAGTGCTTCTATCACATATAATTGCACTATTAAGACTGTCAGTCATGCCATAACTTGCTAGATAACATCGCTTGCCAGATATTTCTATTACTATGGGCAAACCCACTCGCAACCGTATTTCTGTTAAATATTTGATATCTAGATTGTGTATCCCGTTCAAAATCTCTCCAACGAACAAATCATACAACATACTTCTCTCCTTGACTTATTCTATTCATCTAATTGTAGCAATCTTACACTAAGATCCAGCAAACCTCATCACATCTTCAATAATCTGACACCAAACAACAAAAAAAGCCAAGACTGTATATAGTCTTAGCTTAAATTTTTCGCAGAATATTATTCTTATTAGAATCTCTTCCAGTAATAATTGTAGTAGCCAGAAGTTGTTCCTGCTAGCCATGTAGCATTTTGGCTAGGAGTGCTTACATCTACTGCAGTTGCATTACTTGTAACGTCAGCATTGCTACCCTTCTTCCAGCCAGTTGTG
>CAJOPQ010000032.1 GCA_905236445.1 uncultured Clostridia bacterium | reverse complement strand
TGACCTAGCAAGTAGTAAAATATTCTTAGGCTAAAGTGAGGTTTACATGAAAAATACTAAAATTAAATTATTAGAGGGAATGGATAGCTATCTGCCACATGTTGATGGGGTGATAAACTGTATGCATAATTATTGTCTCAACGACTACAAATTGTTGGATCTAACAGCTGTTGCTCCTGCTTATAAGAATTATGAAGATAAGGTTCCTTACAAAATAATTAGATGCAAAAGTATGTATTTGCCTATTCTAAATTTCCAATATGGAACACCAACAAGAGATAAGAAATTTTATAACAAAATAATGTCAGAACATTATGACATTGTTCATACACATTCACCATTTAACATGGCTAAATTTATGTTGAAAATCGCTAAGAAACAGAACATACCTGCTGTTGCAACTTTTCACTCTAATATGCGTCCAATATTTAGGTCAATTGTTAAGTCTAAGTTGATTGCAGAGCTTATGGTAAAAAGTTTGGGCAGAACTTATAATAAATATGATGAGATATTTGTTTGCTCTCCACTTGTTGCTGAGCAGTGCAGATCTTTTGGATACAAGGGGCCAATATCTTATTTACCTTTTGGAACAGATTTACCAAGATGTGAGAACAAAGAGGAATTAATAGCAAAAGCCAATAAAGAATTAGGTCTTGAAGAAGATGAATTAGTCTTTATATATGTGGGTAGAATTGAAAAATTAAAGAGAATAGACTTTATCCTAGACAGTTTAAAAATTTTGAAAGACAAAGGCGTCAAATTTAAATTTTATGCTATAGGTAAAGGCTCTGATTTCAACAAACTAATTAAGTACAAAAACAAATTGGGGTTCAGTGACGATGAAGTTATATTCACAGGATTCATAGATAGAGAGTTGTTTCCTGTAATGAATGCTAGGGCTAACTTGTTATTATTTCCATCGTTGTATGACAACTTTGGATTAGTTAAGGTCGAGGCTGCCGCTTTCGCAACTCCAGGAGTATTTATTAGTGGATCATGTGCTGGATATGGTGTTACAGATGGTGTAAATGGTTATTTGTCAGAAGACACACCAGAAGCATTTGCAAGTAAGATAGCAAATGCGATTGCTGATAGAGCAAAGTTGAAAGAAGTAGGGCAGAATGCCTCAAGGGATCTGTATATATCTTGGGAAGATTGCACGAAAGCCTACGTACAGCGATTAGAAGAAATTGTAGAGAGGTATAGAAATAATGCAGATAAGAAGTAGAGCACCACTAAGAATTGGTTTGGCTGGTGGTGGAACAGATCTATTATCTTACAGCAATCAATATGGTGGAGCAGTATTCAATGCAACAATAGGAATGTATGCATATTGTACTATTATTCCAACCACAGATAATAGAATTAAAATCACAGCCTATGACAACAACAACTCTATAGATATTGAATCTGTAGAACATTTTGATATAGTTGACGATAATCTTATTTTACATAAAGGTGTATATAATAGAATAGTCAAAGATTATAACAATGGCAAGCCACTTTCTTTTGTGATGAGTACAAGCAATGATGCACCAGTGGGCTCTGGTCTTGGTACTTCGTCTACAATGGTTGTTGCTATTTTGGAAGCTTATAATAGGTGGCTTGGTCTTGGGCTAAACGATTATGACAAGGCGTATCTTGCATATGACATAGAAAGAAATGATTTAAAACTTTCTGGAGGAAAACAGGACCAATATTCTGCTGTCTTTGGTGGATTTAACATGATGGAATTCAAGCAAGATGGAAGCACTGTTGTTAATCCTCTAAGGGTAGAGAAAAGCATAATTAACGAATTGGAATGCTCTCTACTTCTATATTACAATGGAAGAAGTAGAAGTTCTGCCAAAATAATTAATGAACAAATTAAAAATACAGAAAACAAAAATGATAAGACTATGGAAGCTATGCACAACTTGAAGCAACTTGCATATGTGATGAAGGACAAAATAATTACCGGTGATATTGAGGGTTTTGCAGATATTTTGCGAATTACTTGGGAGAATAAGAAGAAGACTTCTTCTATAATTTCTAACAAAGAGTTAGAGAATACAATCAACTTTGCAATGGCTAACGGAGCTGAGGCTGTAAAAGTTTCAGGAGCTGGTGGTGGAGGATTTTTGATGCTTTATTGTAATCCAATTAATAGACAGAAATTGACAGATGCATTAAAAACTCTTTCAGGAACAGTTTTTCCAGTAAAATTTGGTAAATCGGGAGTTGAAAGTTGGATAACAAAATAACAAAAGCTTTTGTTCTTGCCGGTGGCAAAGGTACAAGGCTTGCTTCTATTACAAAAGATTTAATACCTAAGCCCATGGTAGAAATTGCAGGAAAGCCAATTATACAACATACCATAGAACGATTGGCAGAGAACGGAATAAAAGATATTACAATTTCTGTCTCATATCTTCATAATGTTATAGAAGACTTCTTCAAAGACGGCAAAGAGTATGGTGTTAATATAACTTATATTCTAGAAACTCAACCTCTAGGATCTGGAGGTGCGTTGTATTATTACAAATCAATGATTCATGAGGATTTTGTTGTTTGTCCCGGTGATGCCATTTTTGATATAGATATCGACAGAATGTACAAGTTTCACAAAGAAAAGAATTCTTTAATTACTTTGTTAGTTCATCCTAATTTACATCCATTTGATAGCGATTTAATAATTTATAATTCTGATGGCGTTGTTACATCAATAGATAGGAAGGACTCGATACGAGACTATTATTATCACAACTGTGTTAATGCAGGATTTTTCATTGTGTCGCCTCAAGCGTTAGATTATTTTGATCAACCAAAATACGTTAACATGGAGCATGATTTTATCAATGACAAGATATCAACAGGCAGAGTCTTTGCTTACAGATCATGTGAATATATTAAAGACGTTGGCACTCCACAAAGATTGTACAACGCTGAAAAAGACATCTTGAGGGGTGTTGTAAGCAAGAAAAATTTAAGAAACAAACAAAAAGCTATCTTTTTGGATCGTGATGGCACTATCAATAAATACAAAGGTTTTATAAGATCACATTTAGATATAGAATTGGTTGATACAGCGATTGAAGCGATTAGAAAGATTAACAATAGTGACTATTTGGCAATAATTATATCTAATCAACCTGTTAT
>CAJOPQ010000031.1 GCA_905236445.1 uncultured Clostridia bacterium | reverse complement strand
ACAAATACTGATATAAATCTTCCTAATGCAGTTGTTGCCGCAATATCGCCAAAGCCTATTGTTGTAACTAGTGCAAAGCAATACCACATTGCATCACCAAAAGAAACAATGCCAGGCTCAATAAATGGCAAAATTGATGATGCCAATATCATTACAATTACAAGCCCAGAAATAATTTCTTTTGCATAAGTTTTTTCTGTAACTTTAAATACAATATTCTTACTTTTAGTTAAATATTTATATAGTCCACTTGAGCCCTCAAAGAGATAGATCACGCCATAGATAACAATAAATTCGGTAGCTGATTCCCCACCTTTCACAAGGAAAGTTATGATTGATGCAGCCAAAGCAAAGTGTGCTATTGCACCTAACAGATTACTTGTTTTTTGTTGTCTATCTTTGGCTAATAGTGTAGCAACTAATTTTTTTATTGCTCTGAGTATACAATATACAACCACAACGATTGCAACAACCTGTATTGGCTTATTTGTCAAAAAATATAATAAAAGCAGTCCCACAGACATGACAAGATATAACAATGATTCAATCAGCAACTTTTTGTCTAGTTTTTTACAAAACATAAATAAATCATATAAGAACATTAAAGACAAATAAGTTGTGATTACATATGGTATACAATATTCCAAACTGGCAGGAATCGCCATAAAAAGTACTCCCAGAACAATTTGGACAATTGCGAATATTGTTGGATAATTATTTTCTTTTGTTTTTTTCATTTTTTTACTCCACATCAAATATAGTATATTTCTTATAAATTTTTTAATATTTGGACTAGGTATACATGTGTAATTTAGTAAATATACACCAACGCTCCACCACAGCTTTATTTACATTATTTAATTAATTTATTTATTGCCAGCATTTTTAATGTGGAACATTTCTCTTGGCGCATATATGTTGTTTATTTCTACACTATTATCTGCACATGTAAAAACAGTTGCACCATTGTAATATGTTTCTCCATCGTCCACATATCCACCTAACTCGCCAGTTTTTAGAGCGAAAGAAAGGCGTACGTCTTGGTATTTTATTGTAAAATTGTTTCCATGTTGATGTGCACACACAATATCTTCTACACCTACATTTTTTGCGATATCAAAAAATCCATTTTGCTTAGTGCCATATAAAGAATAATTGGGCTCGTGTACTACACCCACTCCTTCCACTTTGTCATCATTGCCATTTAAATAATAGCCATAAGCAATCGCATATTCGGGAAGTGGCTTGTGCATAAAACACATCGCAGATGTATACTGTCCACCATTGGCTTGCTTTATCCCTTCTGCATTCCAGCTGAACCACGCAATTTGCTCATCTGTAATTATGTCACCATATCCCGCATCTATCATATATAGCGTTTTGAAAATCTTTCCATCTTCCATTATATTTACTACATAGTTGCCAAGTGCACCAATATTGGTAGGACCCCTATCAAATAAACAATATTTTGACTTTTCGTAAAGCTGACAACAATAATTTAAACTTGCGACCGCAGAGTCGTATTGATTGCCATAATCATGATTACCGAACACTGGCGCCCAAGGAATTTTGTATCCGTCCAACCATCTTATTAGCGATGTAAGCCCAATCAGATTTTCATTACTCCATGTTTGGTCGCCTGTAAGCGTAATTAGATCAGGTTTTGCAATTTGCACAAGATAACTAATTTCTTGATGTATTGTATTCATGTTACACAAATCCTCTAAGTCTGCCATTTGTACATCTGCAAGGTTAAGTATAACAAACTCTTTTCCTTTTTGCTTGTTGACTGTTGCAACTTTGCTTATGTCAAACTCCTGTTCAGCACTCCATTCATTGATAACCGTTCTACCCTTGTATCGATGAAGAAACAAAAAGTACGCACTTATTGCTACCGACAGAATTACGACACACAGCGTTATTGCCACAACAATTATAATAATGTTTGTTTTTCCCTTTGTCATAACAAAAACAATTATATCACAAAAATTATTACACAAAAACAAAATATGCGGCATTAACCGTCTTACTGTCTAATTATAGCCCTTATTCAATTTAAGGTACATTAGACAATTGAAAGACAGCCACAATTACTCTATTACTAGTACCACCATTTGTTTGGCAACTTGACTACTATTGCCTTCTTAACCAAACGCATAACTTAATAATTACTTTTATAAGTCTTATTTCTGGTTATAATTAGTTAATTTGCGTTTGAAAAAGCTTATCTTTGCTTTTGAATTATATCTTTTAAATCGTGTGGTGCAACATCTTTATATTTTTCGCACAAGTATTGCTCTGCTTTTTCAGCTTGGATATATTGATCGCCAAATCGAACATTATAGATTTTGCCATCTTTTAGAAACTTTGAGCCTGTCTGGTGGAACATAAAAGGCTTTCCGTTGCGTTTGGCATCAATAAATATTTGTTCTACCCAACTAAAATCGCAAATCCTTGCACCACTATACGACTCGCCACCTACACAAACTTTTTCAATTTTATCATCTTTCAAATATGGAGTTAAATCTACATATTCTAATATTGGGCTGACAAATATGTATCGATGCTTAATTGGAGTATCTCGAAATATTGGCATTCGATAATCGGCACGTTCCTGCGTCTCACCATCGACAGAAATTGTTACATTGTCATAGCCGTCTCCCCAATCATCTGGCAAGTGGTATTTAATCCTTTCAACTCGCTTGGTTGCGATAATAAATGTGCAGTCTGGGCGTGCCTTTATCATTCTCCAAGCATCTTCTCGCCACTCATCTGCTTCCTCAATGAAAAAGTCAGAAGTAAAGCATGTTTTGAAGTTTGTCCCACTGGGGTATTTAAATTTTCCATTTTTGTCTTTTTTGATAGGTAGATCAAATCCGCCCTTAGATTTTACGACAACCGAGGTGTCTCTGCCATAGCGTTTATCCATAAGGTAAACAAAACAGTTTGCGCACCCCGGACTACATTTATGGCAACCATGCCACGGCGACCAAGTAGTTTGCTCTAACATAATCTTCCTCTAGATTTTAAATAGTTTCTCAGCATTGCCGTGAGCAATCTTTTCTTTTGTTTCCTTGTCAATATCGTATTCTTCCAAAAATGACTTAACATTGTCGGTGTTAACAAATTCATTGTTCAAATAACAGAAATCTTGTCCCCAAAGAATGTGGTCTGCACCAAAAGTCTTAAGGCAGAAATCCATATCGTCTTTGAAAAACATTCCCGAAGGATTAGTGTATATGTTATTTTTGAAGTAATATGAGATTGGATGCTTAAGCCCTGTTACAAATTGATTTAAGCCCATATCCATTCTGTCAAAATAATATGGCATCAATTCGCCCCAATGACCAATGATGATTTTAAGATTTGGCAACCTGTCTAAGACGCCTGCCAAGATAAGTCTAACAATATGGACTCCAACCTCATAGTGCCAACCTAAGCCATATCCAGAAAATGTTCTTGTCACATTGTCTGACCAGTCACCTTTGTAATAAGCATTGTATACATTGTCATTTACTGCACCTGGGTGAAAATACATAGGGATATCAAGTTCGGCGCATTTTTCGAATATTGGCAAAAATCTCTTTTCATCTAGAAAATGTCCTTGATATGTGCCCTGCACCATAACACCGACAAAACCAAGTTCCTTGACACATCTTTCAATTTCTTTTACAGCCTCTTTAGGTTCTCCAACTGGAATGGTTGCATATCCATAGAATCGTCCAGGATATTTTTGGATTGCCTCGTAAAGCTCGTCATTGGCAAGCCTGCAAAGTTCAACAGCATCGTGTCCAGATATGCTCATTGGTGGATTATTGCCATAGCCAACAACTTGGGCATCTACACCAACTTTGTCCATATAGGCAATTCTTTTTTCATCTAGATTAGTAATAAGACTATTCTCCACAAAATTATCTACATAATTATACATAGACAAATTCACATCGCCTTGCTTTAACATCATTTCTTTGATTCTATCATTAACCCTTTTTGACATAAAATGTTCTTCAACAGTAATAATTTTCATTCTCAATCTCCTTTTAATCTAATAATCCATTGATAGTTTCATCATTTTTTAAATTTGTCCACTCGACACTTTTATTCCACAATTCAAGCCTATTTTCTTTATTATAAGAAAGCTCAGATGAATTTTTAATCTTAACACTTCTGTCAAAATATTTGCCAGTTATGTCAGAAAACTCATTATTTGTGACAATTTCTGCAAGAGCTGTTGAAGACTTGTTCAGATCTCCAACACGATCAGGCATAGTCATTTTAACAAAGGCAACTTGTGCGGCATTGCGTGGTGCAGCACTAAAGTTTGTCTTCATCATACCCGGATTAAAAGCGTTTACTGTTATCTTCGAGCCCAACTTTTTTAGTCTCTCATCAAGTTCATAAGTTAAGTAAATATTGCACAGTTTTGAATATGAATATTTTTTTCTATCATCAGCTGGTGGGTGCGCTAAGTATTCAACACCTTTCCATTCAATTCCACCGGGTGGATTATGCATATCGCTTGTAATGTTAATAATTCTTGCATCTTTACTCATGAATGGAAGTAGCAAATTGGTAAGTAAAAAATGTCCTAAATAGTTAGTAGCAAAAACAAGTTCAAAACCTTCATCTGTTGTCCCACTTATCATTGGAGAAATGCCCGCATTACAAACAAGTACGTCTAATTTCAAATCCAACTTTTTGAATTCTTCAACAAAACTTCTAACCGAGTGTAATGAAGATATGTCTACAATCATTGGTATTATGTTATGATTGTCGGTCTCTTTAATTATTTCTTCTTTTGCCTCATTGGCTTTGTCTTTGTTTCTACAAGCAAGAATAACTCTATATTCTTTGTCTTTTGCTATCTTTTTAGCTGTTTCATAACCCAGTCCGGAATTTGCTCCAGTTATAATTACTGTTTTCATTTTTAACTCCTTCATAACAATTTTAATTATCTTAAACGGTGTATTTTTCTGCTTCTATCTTTCTTGATACCTCTAGCATATGTAATCTTAGGATAACCAAAACCAACAACAACCATAAGCTCGTGAGAGTCGGGAATATTAAGTAATCGTCTTGCCTCTTTAGATTTGGCAAGCAATTCAGCTGCGTATGTTGAGATGACCGTACCCAACCCATTGGCATTTGCAAGAAGTTCAAAGTAAGCCGTTGCAATATTTATTTCAACAATTGGCCCATCTTGAAATCTTTCATTCTTTGCCTTATGTGCAATAAATAAACAAGGAGCATCATATAACCTTAACTTAGAATAATCATCAGTTTCGTTATCGGCAAATATTGTCATTTGTTTGTTTTCAAAAACTGCCTGATAGAGCTTCTTCATTGCATCTCTAGTCTCTACAACAGTGAATTCTAAGCTTTGATTGTTTCCACCTGTTGGCATGTTGCTCAAAGACTCCAAAATTGTGTCAATAGTTACTTTGTCAACATCTTTTTTTAAAAAAGAACGACATGTTCTTCGATATGATATTAACTTCGGCAATTCGTCTTTGATAGATTCGTTTGGTTTTTCTAACACTTCATTTGGTTTGATACCAAATATTGATATTGCACCGGTTGGACATACGGCTAAGCAGTGCTGACATTTCCAACAACCTTTCCACGTTCCAAGATTGGTTTCATCAACCATGACCGGACACCCGTCTTTCAATTCCAAAACATCGCCACCAACCATATTGCCCGGACAAACAGCCAAGCAACGACCACAACTTATACATTTTGATTTGTCAACTTTGAAATTTGCTGTCTCTTCAATCATTTTCCAATTTACTCCTTAATAAGTTTAGATAAAAGTTTTGCGAGTTCTTGCTTTTCCTCACAAGTCAGTGGCTCAATAAGTTTATTTTCTATATCATCGCCAAGCTTAACAAGTTCCAACCTCATATTTTTAGCCTTGTCTGTCAAAGCAACAAGCTTCCCTCGCTTGTCATTTGGATTATCCACCCTTGTCGTATAGCCACTTTTTTCTAATTCATCTAACAAGCCAAGAGTGGTTGGATGCGTCATTGAATAGTATTTCTCTATATCAACCACCCTGGCAGTTTCTGATGATTGATCATATAGATACTTTAGCACCTTATACTGAGACGCACTCAGGTTGTATTTCAAAAAAAATGGATTGGACATTTTATCAAATTCTAGTGAAATCTTTTTAATTAATATTGCAATTTTATTTGTTTCCATAATTTCCTTTTTGGTAGTTTCCTACATAAATTATATGGCAATTATCGACTCTTTGTCAAATAAATAATATGAAAAATTAATTATATCATACCCTACCTGCATTTTTAGTTTTTCACTCAAAGCAAAATCCGAAAGTGAAAAGTGAAAAACGAAGAAGGAAGAGTGAAGAGTACCAAACAAAAAAATCCGTCCCAGAAAACTGGTTCGGATTTGTTTTGTTTGGCGCTCCACGAGGAATTCTAATCCCCACACCTTGCCGAAGTGTGCGATACCTTTTATCGTGGGTTCGAGTTTTTGTGTCGTTTTGCGCCTTATTTTATCGTTTGTAAAAACTTTGAAATGCCTTGTTTTTCTAGCATTTAGGCAGTTCGCCCTTTACAAACAACATTATACATCACAATACAAAAATAATACACTAAAAAACAACACTTTTGCAAAAATTCTGCAAATGTTGTGCACAAATTCGTAACGAAGATAATAAAAAGATTATTT
>CAJOPQ010000030.1 GCA_905236445.1 uncultured Clostridia bacterium | reverse complement strand
GTTGTCTTAACTTTGTTAACTGCCTCACCATATTCCTTTTTCTTACTTGGCTCAATATTTTTAATTTCTTTCATCGCCTCTGTTACCAAGCCATTTTTGCCAAGATATTTAACCCTAACGTCATTGTATTGTTCTTCCGTCTCTACTGTTAGATAATCACAGTCGAAAGATTTCAATACATCATTCAAAATTTCCATAACACATCTCCTTAAAAGTATTTTTGATATTTTAAAAAAAACAATGAAGTAGCCTTAAAAAAACTACTCCATTGGGACGAATCGTTAGCAATCGTGGTACCACCCAACTTCACATAAAGCAAATTCTTTGCCTTATGCCTCATTCAATTATTTACGATAATCACTCGATCGATTTTCATTGCATTCATACAACTTAACTCGACTGCTCGTGTGTCGAAATTCGCTATTACTCGTTACTTTAGATCATCTCTCAGCTAATAAATAATCTTCTCTGTTAAGGATAAGCAATACTACTATCACACTAATAACGCATTTATTTAATTTACGATAAGAATTGTACCCCAAACGCACCTAATTGTCAAGAGATTTTGTAGATAAATAATAAAAGGTAAGGATTCTCTATTAAAGAATATTGTACTCAAAAATTAAAAATTTGTAAAAAAAACGACTTACTGCATGTGCAATAAGTCATTTGCAAAATGTTTTTACATACTATTTATAACTATCGTACACCGATTTCAATAAATGTGGAAGATTTGTCATTATTCCATCGGCGCCAATATCTACAAGATATCTCATATCTTCTTCATTATCAATTGTCCAATAGTGCACAGCTAAATTATGTGCATGTGCCCTACTAACCAGCCCTTTTGTCGCAAGTTTGACACCACTTTGTGCCATAGGTAATTGGAATACACACATCTTATCCCCAAAGAATACATCTAGATTAAGCATTTGCAAAATTACGAACGATGTTACAGGCTTGGTTGATGGAGAATACATGAAATTATCAGGAACAGATTTATTCGCTTGAAGTTTTTGAAATTCCTTATAGATCTCGTCATGGAAACTAGCAAGCACAACCCTATCATAAGCCTCATATTTTTCTATCAACTCTATAACAGCATTAAGACAAGATTTGCCAAGTTCTCCAGATTGCTTAATCTCTATATTTATCCTGTTATTTGGGAAAAATTTCAACAAATCTTCTAGACTAGTCGCCAAGAAAACTTGTGAATCACGACGATACTCTAATAATTGTAATGGATTTAAAACGTCTGCTGGTGTAACTTGCTCGCCATTTATATTTCTGAATGGAACCAAAGTTGCTTCTTCGCTTCTAACAAAATTACCACTGTCGTCTTCGTGTGTAACATCTCCGTCTGTTATATCATTGGTGTAGCCAAAGTTAACTTTGTTAGATATTAGATCAGTGTAATTGTGTTCTGATATTGGTCCAGTAAGATTGGTCTTACGATCCAGTGTAGTATCATGTGATAGAATTACAACTCCGTCTTTTGTTATGCTACAGTCCATCTCAAACATTACATTTTGATCCACTGTATATGCATTATAACACGCCTCAAACGAATTGTCTGGAAACTCAAAGTGTCCTCCACCATGTGCTAAAAGAATTGGATATTCGCCACTTTTTCTCATAACATTATCAAATTCATAATTTTTTGGTCGAGGAAGTAATGCTATTACACCATAGAATATAATTATAGACACCATCACTATCACAACAACTAGCAACGCTGTATGCTTTTTCTTTGTCTTTTCCATATAATATATCTCCTTGGTTAGAGATTATCAAAATTTTCTAAAGATTCCAAGCAAAACTATGAACTATAAAATTTTTGCAAAAAATTATACACCTCAAAGACACACCTATTCAATAAACAAAAAATTGCCTATATTTAGGCAATTTATTCGTCTATGCATTGTATTATATAATCTCTTGAACCAAGACCAAGGTTACACGCTTCGTCTACCGTATGGATGGCCAACCTATCATACATTCTATCAACAAGCGTTTTCTTGCCACTATCACTAGAATTAATTATTTGATCATAACAACACTGGTCTAATGCTACAGGATCTAAACTGGCAAAAATACCAATATCTGCCATTTCAGGCTCTTTTGGGTGGCTATTGCAATCACAATCAATAGACAATCTGTTAGCGACATTAATATATGCCAAATTCTCAGGTTTGAAATATGTTACAACAGCTTTGCAAGCTTCTGCCATACTCTCCAAAAACGCCTCTTGATTATCTGTATAATCCCAACATTCATCTGGATCTGCAGTATTTCCCCACGAATGAATCCATGCTTTACCATTCCTAGACGCAACTCCTATACTCATGTTTTTTAATGCACCACCCATGCCTGCCATCTGATGACCTTTGAAATGAGACAATATCAACATGCTATCATAATTGGAAATATGACTTCCCACGATATCATAACCTTTAAGATGTTTACCTCCTTGTAGTGAAATTTTTATTTCACCTTCTTCGTCCATAATATCACAAGGTGCAATATCCAAAAATCCATGCTCCTTAATTGCTTGCCAATGATTATTAACATCAAATCGATTGCCCCTATAAGCTGTACAACACTCAACAATTGTACCATGCAATTTATTAACAAGAGGCTTAATTAATTGCGGGTTAAGGAAATTATGCCCACCCGGCTCGCCAGTAGAAATTTTTACAGCAACTTTGCCTTTTAGATCCTGATTTAATGCTTCATATATTCTGACAAGACCATCACTGGATATATCTTTTGTAAAATACACTATTGATTTTTTCATTATTACTCCTTTTTATGTAATGGTATAAATTCTAGCACAAGCAAATTACAATACAGATTTAATTGTCAAACATCTTTATAATCGCTTTTTTATAAATACTCCTAACTAAGTTATACTCATTTGGATTTTGCAACAAATAATTTTCTATCATAACACCACTATTAACTTCTAACACCCTCAATTCTCCATCTTGCAACTCGATAATATCAACACTACCAAATCTCAAATTTATCGCATCGCTAACACTTTTGGCTAAAGCAATTAACTCATTTCGCAACTTGTTATCAACAACAGGTTTTGCCGTTGAACCTTGTGAAAGATTAAACTTCCAGCCATATTGATACACTTCACCTTTCGACAATATTTTATCAAACTTAGTATCATTAAGTTTGTCAGAAAAATAATTAGGATTGAATTCAATCAACAACTCTTTAATAGTTCTGTTATCATCTCCAGCAACAAGTGGAATATATTTACAATACACCAACTCAGCGTTGCCATCTAACATAATCACTCTATACTCGTGCCTTATATTATAGTAAGGACACATACTTATCGAGAAATTCTTTTCAAATAATTTGTTCAAGGTTTTATCAATTTTGTCATAGTCAACTAATTCTATTACACCAATTCCACAGGT
>CAJOPQ010000029.1 GCA_905236445.1 uncultured Clostridia bacterium | reverse complement strand
GTCTTAAATGAAATTAATTTGGTTGTTAGTTCTTCTAGTGTCATGGTTATTTTCCTTTATAGTTTTAAAATAAAAATATAAAAAGCCAGCAAAAAAATTAACAAAATGTTCGCTGGCAATTTTTGCAATTAATAAAATATTTATTTAACATTGTTGGACAAAACTATTATTGTTGATTCTTTAATTCTTCTTCGAACTTTGCAAGAACCAATCTGCTAATTTCATCTCTTGTAGGAGTATTAAGTGGATGAGCAATATCTTTGTATTCACCTTCTCCTGTCTGTCTACTAGGCATTCTTACGAAATAACCTTGGTTGCCTTCCAAAATCTTGATATCATGAACAACAAAGCAATCATCAATTGTCATTGATGCAACTGCTTTTAGTTTGCTATCATCTTTTTGTAAAAGTCTAATTCTAATGTCTGAAATATTCACGTACTTATTCTCCTTCTTTCGAATTTTACGATATAATTATAAACTAATTTTGTCTAATCCACAACTTTTTTTGTATATATTCATATATATTTTTATGGAAAAAATAGCATTTATTCAAAATAATACATTTTTCGAAAACGTAAGAAAGGTACATTTTATAGGTATAGGAGGAATCAGCCAAAGTGCACTTTCAATGCTTTCAAAGAGTTTTGGCTTTGATGTTACTGGATCGGATATAGTCGAGAGTAACGAGACAAAGAAGTTAGCACGCAAAGGCATCAAAGTGTATATAGGGCATGATGCATCTAATATCTGCGATGATGTGGATTTGGTTGTATATACTGGTGCAGTCGGAGAGGATAATATAGAATACAAGACTGCCAAAGCAAAGCATATAAGGCTTGTTGAGAGATCGGAATATCTAGGGCAAATTGCTAAATTATATTCCAATGTAATTGCTGTTGCTGGATCTCATGGCAAAACGACCACAACAGCAATGATTGGACATATCTTCAAAGTGGCAAAACTTAATCCTACTATTCATCTTGGAGGTGAGTCCATAGAGTGGGGCAATTTAAGAATAGGAGACAACAAATATTTTATTACTGAAGCATGTGAATATCGCAATAGTATGTCGCAGATTGTTGCCAACACTGCTGTTGTAACTAATGTGGATAATGATCATCTAGATTATTACAAGACGAAACAAAACCTTGTCAAAGCTTTTCAAAACTTTACAAATAATGCAACTGACTCAATTGTCATTGGAAGTGAGAGAAATTTTCGAAAAGTTTCAAGAACACAAGATGTGTATAGTGTAGGTCTTAATAACAATCAACGTGCATATGCAACAAATATATCCAAGACCAAAAAAGGATATAAGTTCGATGTTGTAATTGATGGCAACAAAACTAGTAACTTTGCTATCAATATGTTAGGTAAGCATAATATTCGAAATGCAATGTATGCTATAACCGTGGCATACATTTATGGAATAGACTTGAAAGTTATTAGAAAAGCACTTAAATCTTACAAAGGAACAATGAGAAGATATGAGTTAATTGGCAAATATCGCAAAATTCCTCTAATGTCAGATTATGCACATCATCCGACCGAGATTAGAAATAGTATTAATGGGTTAAAATCGCATTATCAAAATATATTAATAATTTTTCAGCCACACACTTATTCAAGGACTAAAATTTTATTAAAAGAATTCAAGACAGCTTTCTTAGGTGCAAAATCCGTAATAATATATAAGACTTATCCTGCAAGAGAACCTTATGATAAACATGGTGATGAGGTTACTATGTATAATGCAATTAGCAATAAGTCTAAATATATGGCAACGGATCTAGATGGGTTGCAAAAAACATTAGCAGAGATAACATCTAGCAATCATTACGACCTTATTGTGTATATGGGTGCAGGAGATTTGCCGTTACATGCCAAAAGTATCAAGTGATTGTGTGCAAAAATTATTATAGTACGCAAAACTTTAACTAAAAATAATATTTTTTTGTAAATTGTATTGACTTGACAGTTATTTTTGAGTATAATAGTCACGCAAAATAATTTATTTGAGGTTGATACAATGAGAGAAAATATACATCCAGATTATCATGAAGTCACTGTAATTTGTGGCTGTGGAAATACTTTTAAGACAGGTTCTACAATCAAGGGAGACACTCTTAGAATAGAAGTTTGCGATAAGTGTCATCCTTTCTATTCTGGTAAGCAGAAGTTAGTAGATACTGCAGGTAGAGTAGATAAGTTCAAGAAGAAATATAATCTTGATTAGTTACAATTGGTAGGTTTTGTAGGATTTTATATCACACATGATATAAATATGAGTTTTTATTGACGACTCAATTCTATAGGACCTACTTTTTTTTAAACTCATATTATTGGTGCAATGATATGAGTTTTATTTTGTAAAAATGTTAAGGAAAAATATGGAACTAAACGATATTAAAAAGAAATATTCATCTATATTCAGCGTTCATCCAGATTTCTACAATGATTTCAAAATTATTACAAGCTATGTGCTAGATATTGATATTGACGATTGGTCAATATTTAAAAAGGTAGATGAGAAGCAGGCAAAGAAAATAGATAAATACATTGTTCAACATTTGAAGAAAAATGTGCCTATCCAAAAAATTGTTGGTGGAACGTTATTCTATGATGTATTTATTCCTTATAGCAAGCATACGCTTACACCAAGAATGGAGACAGAACTGCTTGTAGAAAAAGTTTTGGAAGAAATTGGAGACAGGCAACTAGATGTATTGGATCTATGTTGTGGAAGTGGATGCATAGGGATAGCTATAGCCAACAAATCTAATGCTAATGTTGTATGTTCGGATTATAGCAAAGAAGCAATCAAAGATACATTTGTTAACGCAATGTCTAATGGTGTGTATATTAGGGTTGTGTGGTCAGACATGTTTCAAGGAATTAATAGCAAATTTGATATTATTGTTTCCAATCCACCATATATATCAGAGAGTGAATATAAGACATTAGACAGACTGGTTAAGAAAAACGATCCAAAGATGGCGTTGGTTGCACAAGACAATGGGCTGAGTTATTACAAGATTATTGCAAATCAAGCACATACATTTCTAAATGACGGTGGGAAATTGTTTCTAGAGATTGGATACAGACAAGGCGAAGATGTAGTGGATATGCTAGATGAAAATTTCGAAGATATTAGATTAATAAAAGATTATAGTGGCAACGACAGAATAATAGTTGCTACCAAAAAAAAGGAGAAGCAAAATGTTAGATAAGTTAAAAACGATTAAAGAGAAATATGATCAGTTATCTGCAAGTCTAGTGGATCCAAATATTATTGCAGATATGAAAGAATATACCAAACTTGCCAAAGAATATTCTACTCTTGAACCTATTGCACACGCATATGTTAGATATGAGAAACTTGTCAATGATATTCAGTCTGCAGAAGAATTGTTGAAATCAGAGAAAGATGTAGAGATGGTTGAGTTGTTAGAGGAGGAAATTAAGGATAATAAGCAAGCATTATCTGCGCTAGAAGATGAGATCAAGATATTGTTACTACCTAAAGATGCCAATGATGACAATAACGTCATTATGGAGATACGTAGTGGTGCAGGTGGAGAAGAAAGTAGTTTGTTCTGTAGCGTTTTGTTTAGAATGTACTCTATGTATGCTGAGAAAATGCACTGGAAAGTAGAAGTGCTAGACATGAACGAAACAGAATTGAATGGAATCAAAGAAGTGTCTTTTATGGTCAAAGGACTTGGCGCTTTTAGTAAGTTGAAATATGAGAGTGGTGTACACAGAGTTCAACGTGTGCCAGAGACAGAGAGTCAAGGCAGAATTCACACCTCGACATCGACTGTTGCAGTTTTGCCAGAACATGAAGATGTAGATGTAGAGATTAATGATAAAGATGTTAAGATAGATACCTATAGATCTAGTGGTGCTGGTGGACAACATGTTAACACAACAGACAGTGCTATTAGACTTACGCATCTTCCTACAGGTATTGTTGTGTGTTGTCAAGACGAGAGATCGCAAACCAAAAACAAAGAGAAAGCATTCCGAGTCTTGAAAAGCAAGTTGTATGATTATTATCAAATGCAGAAAGATAGCGAATATGCCGCTAATAGAAAAAGCCAAGTAGGGACAGGCGATAGAAGCGAAAGGATAAGGACATATAATTATCCACAAGGAAGATTAACAGACCACAGAATCAATTATACCGAGTATAATCTGCAGAGCTTTTTGGACGGAAATATAGACAATCTAGTAGAGAATCTTAGAATGGCAGACCAAAGGGCGAAACTAGAGCAAATGGATATAGAGTGATTGCTAGAAAAATTAACTATGTAATTTATTGCATAGTTATTTTTTTGTGATTATTTCTTTATTTTTTTGCACAAACTACAAATAATATTGTCTAATAAAAGGAAAAATTTATGATAAAAAAATCCAAAATGTCTATATCTAATATGCTCTTTGTAGTTGCTATTGCTATAGGCGTGGTTACGTTATTTTTAACAATCTTTATGCAAGATCTCAGTTCTACTTTTAACATAATCATGTCTATAGTATTCATAGCACTAATCTGTGTGCCATTGTTGCTTAATGCTATATTCAGATTTCACTTACCAGACTACATATCTATATTCTATTATATTTTTATCATGCTATCTACCCTTGCTGGAACAATATATGGACTGTATAATTACTTCGAATATTATGATATAATTTTGCATGGATTAAGTGGTGTATTATTAGCTGGTCTAGGGCTATATCTTAACAATTATCTCAACAACAAATGTAAGAGCGTTGTTTTTGTAGTACTGTTTATTATAGGCATTGCTGTTATTGGTGGGGTGTTGTGGGAACTTTGGGAATATTTTGGAGATGAGTTTCTTGGGCTAAACTCTCAGAGACATACGGATATAAATGGTGTGGCATATGTTGGTCATGCTGCACTAGCGGATACAATGTATGATCTTCTATCTGATTTGCTTGGAGCTGTCTTGTTCTCTATAGGTTATGGAATAAATATTGTGTATAAGAAAAAAAATTGAGCCAATATAGTGTATATTATTAGTTTCTTTTATTTATTTATTTGACAACTATAACAATTAATTGTAAAATAATTACGCAAATAATAAAACGAAATAGACATATATCTTGTCCAAATGGGGAAATAAATGACAACAAAAAAGAAATTAATATTAATTGCTAGCATTTTGAGTGTTGCTGTAGTATTGGCTGTTACGACTATGATTGTAGTTTTGGTTACTGCTAGACAAAATGCGACATCCACTGTTAGGGTCCGCTTTACAGCAGTAGATGTTAATGTGCGATTGTCTGGAAATACAATTGTTGGTGTAAATACGACAGCTATGGAAAACGAGTCTGGTTATACAGAAATAGAACTAGGTCCAGATCATCTGTCAGACGAGTTGTCGCCTGCACAAGTGTCTCTTGATTATAGGCATCAACAAGTTGTATATGAATACAAGTTCATCAATCAAACTAATTTGACTGGTGTTGAAATTTCCTTAGATACAACCACTACAACTAAAACTAATCTTAGTTTGCAATATTATGTTTCTGACACAAAAGTATCTAATATATCTTCTGTTACGCTTCTTAATAATTTTGCTGGTGCGTCTATTTCAAGTGGTGTTGGATCTACTAAATATGTGTATGTGGTTGTTAGTGTAGATGATATTAGTCAAGCAGCTGAACTTGATGCAGAATTTACGTGGTTGCTGGAACGTCCTACAGTTTAAGTGTAGAAGACAATAACAAAAAAGAAAATGACAAAGTTTTAAATAATAATAATCCTTGCTAATTACAAGGATTTTTTTGTCTAGAAACTGTTGCATGCGCTGCAAGAATTACAACTGTTGCAAGAATTGTTGTCGTTGTTCATGCTAAGGATAAGAAGAAGTAGTAGTAAGAAGTTAGAGTTGGTATTGAGGTCCGTCTCTGTGGCTGAAGAAAGAATCGATATTAGAAGAATTAATAAAACATCATTAGAAAACAAATTCATATACTTTATTCCTTTTTTATGTTTTGTATTATATATGAGTAATTTAATGAATTTGTTCTATACTGCAAGTAAAAAAACAAGGCAAGTTGTAGAATCTATGCCTTGTTATGATAATAATTATATATGGTGTTGGCAACTCTATTGTTAACAACTTCATTCAATTGCTCAACACTCGCATTTTTGATATTTGCAATATTTTTGAAATGAGTAAGCAGTTTGTCAACAGTTTTGTTGCCAACGCCTTCTATTTTGTTTAATTCGCTAGTAAGTGCGTTTTTTCTAAGACTTCTATTGAATGTTATTGCAAACCTATGACTTTCATCACGCACATTTTGTAACAGGCGAAGGGCATAATCACTTTTGGCAAGGCGAATAGGAGTGGAACTTTTAGTCGTATAGATCATCTCATCACGCTTTGCAAGTGACACAATATCTATATCTATTCCTTGATTAATCAATGCTTCATGTGCTTTGTGTAACTGTCCTAGACCTCCATCTATCAAGATCAAATCTGGCTTTCTTGCAAAGCTAACATCTTCACCTTTCTTGTATTCATTAAATCTTCTTGTAATTGTCTGAAGCATGCTATAGAAATCATTTTGTTGATCTATATCTATTTTAAATTTTCTATAATGTTTCTTATTAGGCATTGCGTTCTCAAATACAACCATGCTAGAAACTGTATTTGTTCCTTGTAAGTTAGAAATATCATAGCCTTCTATTCTAAGAGGCAAAGATCTTAGGCCAAGTTTTTCTTGCAATGTTCGCATAGCGCCTTGAGTTTTGAGTAAATATACACTACTCTGTTGAATTGTTTTTGTCAAGAACTCTTTTGCATTATCATTTGCCATATCTAACAACTTTCTCTTTGTAGCAATTTTGGGGCTGGAGAGATTAATTTTCTTACCTGCAAAATCATCTAGCCATTGTTGAAGTGAATCTAGATTGTCTAGCTCACAAATAATATTGTCGGGGACTTGCCTCTGACTGATATAATACTGTGTTATAAAGTTTGTTATTGTTTCTTCATCTTGAATACTTCCGTCAACAACAGAATAGTTGCTGCTGCCGACCATTTTTCCACCACGTACAACAAGCAAACATATTGCACTATGTTCTCCGTCTGTAGCATATCCAAATATATCAATATCTTCTCTGCGTATTAATTCTGTTATATTTAGTCGTTTCAAGTTTTCAATCAATTCCAAGTGATTACGATACTCGATAGCCTTCTCATACAACTCTAACTTTGAAGCATTTAACATTTTGTTCGTTAAGATTTCTTTTGCTTCTGTAAGATTGCCTTTCAAGAAATTAATAACTTTGTACACTTGTAGTCGATATTCTTCATAGATGTCT
>CAJOPQ010000028.1 GCA_905236445.1 uncultured Clostridia bacterium | reverse complement strand
GGTTGATAGTTCTTATAATTAAGAACAAAGTAAATGCAATGATAAGGAAGTTAAGAATAGCTGCGATAAATGCACCCCAGTCAATATAAATTGACTTAGACAAATCTAACATACCATTCTCATCATATGAAGCACTAAGTATTGTATATGCAGATTCTAGGCCATTTTTGCCTCCACATATTGCTAGTACCCAATTAATAAGAGGCATGATAATTTTGTCTGTTAATGCAGTAACAATCGCTCCAAAAGCAGCACCAATAATAACTGCAACTGATAGATCTAGAACATTACCTCTAGAGATAAACTCTTTGAACTCTTTGAAAAAACTTTTCATTAGTAACTCCTTCTTTATTCTTGATACACAGTAAATATAGCACATCTGGAAAAGTTTGACAAGACTTTATTTTAAAAAAATTTTTTAAATTTATTTCAAAAAAAAGTAGAGGTCATTATATCTGCCTCTACTTAGTATTAGGGTTATAAAGAATGCATTACTTCATTAATAATTAACATAACATTGCCTATATACAACTACTCTTGTTCCAGTAGCAAATGGCAATTCTAAGTCTGGATTCTGTCGCAATATTGTCTCTTCATCGGTAAGCATTTCTTTCGCAATATCCCAGATAGTATCTCCAGCTTTTGTTATATATATTACAAGATTGCAATTAGTATTGTCTCTTTTCTCGCCTAATGTAACTTGAGTTGTAACAGCCTCTGACGACATGCAAGACGATGTGATATACAGGTTTAATTCTCCATTAACTTCTATCTCTACGCCTCGTCTAGCCTTAACTTGTAATTTAGTCAAATTAGCTACAACATTTGCACCACATTCAGCATTTGTTTGATCTGCCTTAACATCTACAGAAAAAGGAATTTGAACATCATATGAGACGATCGAATTTGTTTCGTTATTGCGATACAGAGTCGTAACAGATGCTACGCCATCTACAATAACGGTATCTCTCTCCACTCTAGTGTTAGCAACAACCACATCGCCACAACAATAGCCAAGTATCTCATCAATAAATAGGTCCGTATCCTCAAGTGTAACGTTGCCACTTACTCTCTCAACCGCCGTCTTAGGCTCATGATTGCTTTGTACACTGAAACTCTCAGTAGCAACATTAATATAATTAGTTGTACTATATATGTCGGACACTACCTGCTCTCGCACTTCGTTCCATACATAACCTTTGTACTCCAAAGGAACAATCACAGACACAACGGCTCTGTCATTGTCTAGACTTGTTGTAACACTAATGTTCTGATAATTAACATCAAGCAGACTATTAACTATGCTTCTAGGCTCTACTCCATTCAAAGCAACCTCTTGATTAACATCAAAAGTAGAATCAATTGTCCTAACAGTAGGATTATCGCCACGAGTTAGATAAGACACATTAACAGCCACATTGCCAAAAACTTTAACAAAATTGTCGTTGGACTCTACTCTATCTATGTATGCATTGGCACACACACCCAATATTTGATCTACTTCATCTTTAATATCCACATCGCCACTAGCATCAAATTTCTCACTTGCCAGCCCTAAGAAACTGGAATATGTAATATCCTCTAGCTTGGTGAACACGCCATCGCCAGTTGCCGAGGTCAAAGCATTGACACTGTCACTAAAAATACCATCAATTCCAAAGTTAAGTACAGCGACAACTCTAATTGTGCCAGACTCTATACTGCTTCTTATATCTATTACATCAGATGTAATAATAATCTCGCCAGCATTAATATCTGCACTTGCAACATATTTATCCTTAAATTCTACTGTATAATCTACAGATTTAATTGCACCATCTATCGTCTGATAAATCGCTTGGACCTTTGCCACTCCATCAAAATTAACAACATTGGCAACAACATTATGACTAACTACATTCGCTTGCATATTGGCACAAAGTATTTTGTTAGGAACAAATTCACTGTCCACAGGCAATCTACTCTCTATCTGCGACTGCATCTCGCCAACGTTTCTTTTGTAATTACTAACCACCTTATTATAACTTGGCTCTAAAGACATTCTTGTCAACCCCCTACATAATTTACAACTATTATATTGTGGGTGCATACAATTTATGACATAAGAAACAAAAATTTTTTCTTGAATTGACCATGTTATTTTCTTTTTTGTTATGTATATTGTCTACTCATTTTGTATATTTTACAGAAAAAACACATTAAGCAATTGTTTTCACTTAATGTGTATTTTTTATTTCTAGTCATTTCTTAAGCAAAAAAGCTCCTAGTTCGATTCTTTCTTTTTTTGAAGTAGTAATTGATATTCTATCACTATTGGCTATTTATATCTGTCTCTTTTTTGCTTTTGACTTTTGAATTAAAAAGTAAAATAAATAGAATACTGTTATATATATTAAGAACAAAGCAACTACAAATATAGGATACAATACAGCATTGCCGTTTACTAAATTATACAATATATCGTAAGGGGTTCCGTCTCCACGCATTAGAAACATATAGTTATATGGAATCAAAATATTTGCTATGTAAGCAGTTACACAGAATCCCATAAGAATTATAAACGTAATCCAAATATTTTTCGCTTTCATGCTTGTCATTTTTGAAATTGCTATATACAGCGATGTGAATCCAGATATCGCATGTGTTATACCAGAAACAACATTATCAAATGACAAAACCGGATATGCGTTGTAATTCTGACCAGCACCATATGTTCCAAGTATTGCGCCCAAAATTCCAAAAATGAACACAAAATCCAGTGCAGCTTCCTTTACTCTACCCTTGGCAAAAGCAGCAAGTGGAATAGTAATTAACTGTATACTACACAAAAACAATGGAAGCATATATAAGATTGATTCAAAACTGTTTGACCTAACACAAACAATTATTATTTTAAAAATCTCAAACGAATCAATCAAAATTGCCGACCAGATGAGAACTCTATTCTTAGTTTTCTCATCTTTATTTCTATTTCTTATGCCTAGCACGATTGCAGCTGCTATCATAATTGCCATCAAGGTTGACACAAACAACAAATGTTGCCAAGACATATAACCTTCAGGCTGTCTTTTGTAGCCATTAAATCCAAAAAATTCTTCCATAATGTTTTCTCCTTAGTATGGAACTTTGACAATTTGTGTTGTTTTC
>CAJOPQ010000027.1 GCA_905236445.1 uncultured Clostridia bacterium | reverse complement strand
ATGTAAATGATATGGCAAAAGTTGCTTCTTATGCTCCAACTGCAACTGTTACAATTACATCAGTTAATGCATAATTAGCAAACAATTTATTGATTATTAATAAGAACAACCAAACGTGCGTGAAGAATGTGTTTGGTTGTTTTTTTATGTACAAAATTTATAAAATTAAATAAAAAGATTTTGTATATCTACAAATTTGTTTTACAATAATATAGTAACAAATTATATAGGAAAGAATATATGAGAAACAAAAAAATATTTGCAATTAGCATAATAGCAACTATATTGATAGCAATGATAATAGGATTATCTATATCTATCGTCCTTGTGGCAAGTAAATCTAGCATTGCATCTAGCCTACACATACAATATGTGGTACAAGATGTAAAGTGTACATTGACTACAAGTGCTAGATATTATCACAACGATGATGACATGGAAGGGATTGCGATAGAGCAAGTAGACGGCTATGAATATACTAGGGCAATTAATCCAGAAGATAATTTGCAAAATAATAATGGTATTTTTGCTTATAATTCTCAAGAATTAAATGCGAATGGTAGGGCTGTATATAGATTTGATATTACTAATCTAGGACAACACCCTTGCCTTTGTGAAGCAATTCTAAATGGTGAGAGTAATAATGTATTGTCTTATGTTGGAGACAGTGATATGGGAAGCCAGATAGAGTCTGATACATTATCTTATTCAACAACAATAGCAGTTGGATCCACTGCAACCGTTGTCGTTGTACTTAATGTTAATCAGAAGGCAAAAGTTGCATCGTTTTCTCCAATACTTTTACTTAACCTTATAAGCATAGTAGAAGAATGATAGATATTATCATTCTTTTTTTGTTTTTAAAAATAAAAATAGGAGAAAATCTTTTGTAAATTATTAATATATATATTACAATATATGTAGTTAAATAATAAATATAGGGAAATGTATAGAAATGAGTGAAAAGAACACTTACGAGAGATATAATGAAGAATTTATGGCAAAGGGGCAAGAAGTCTATGAGATTGCACATAGGCGTCAAGGCAACCCTAACGATGAGGATGATGAAGAGAAAAAGAAGAAAAGAAGGTTCTTGATAATTTTCTTTTTCTTGTTCTTCTTTCTTGCAGCTGCAGCAATAGTTGCGTATTTGCTTCTAAGTTCTGGATCTATGAGACAGACAATACTTGCGAACAACGTTGATGCTACTGTAAAAGTATCATCTTACAAAACCGATGAACGAGGTAATACTGAGACAATCTCTGTTAACAACAAAGAACAAGAAATATTGGTATTCAATGCTGAGGACGATCCCAATGATACCATAGAGAAAACCATCATATTCCAAACAAGCTCGTCTGTGTCGGGCAGAGATGTATTTCAATTCTTATATGAGATAGAGAATAGGTCAAGCGTGGCAGAGATGTATATATCTTTTACAAAGCCACAATCTAACGATAATAATTTCAAATATGTAATCTACTATACCAAAGAAGGTGAGAGCGAAGTAGAAATACTTAGTTATTTTGCTAAAGACGGTGTGTATTATGAACTAGAAACCAATATGGAAAATGGTGTGAGTGGATTTAGAACTATTGATTCTGGAACTGCAATTATGATGGACAAATCGTCCAAGATGACTCTAAGGGTAGAAGTGTCTATAATAGATCCATATGCCAATGCAGATTGTGATTGTGATTTCAGCATCAACTTAATTAATGCTAATTCGTACAATAATTAACATTAATAGCAGGTAAGAATATTTCCGGATCACAGAGGTTAAATAAACCTATTTTATCAAGTAATTTGTGTTAATAAATTTTTGATTTGAATGTAAATAAAGGATATATTATATATAACAAGAGAAATAGTGTTATTTGCTATTTCTTTTTTGTAATTAGAGTAAATTTATTTTGATTAAGTTCATAATATTGATATAATATTTGGCGTAAAGATTATAGGATGTGCAATGGAATATATAGAGGTAATTAAGAGACCAAAAACACCAATAGAGAAAGTTATTAATGTAATCATCAACATAATTTGTTGGGTGGTTATCTTTGTTGCGGCTTGTGTATGTGTGGCAACTCTTAAATGCAAGACGAATAATGTTATTACCAGTATAGGCGGGTATTCTGCTGTAACAATTGCACCGACTGGTTCTATGGTTAATTCTGGTTTTAATACGGGCGACGTAGTATTGGTCAAAAAATGTAATGTAAGGGCGTTAAAAGGTGATCAATTAGATGAACATGGAAATGTAGTTGTTAGGGGAGATATAATTGCTTATTACAAGTATTTTAATTCTAGCATCCAAAATGAATGTAATTCAATGGAAGTGTATACAAGCAGTCAAGCAAATAACGAGAGTCTAAATGTATCTTTAACTTTATCACAATTTTTTGGTGAACAGAATAATACTATCAATGCAGCAGGCAAGCTTCAATGTAGCATGATATTTCATCACGTCAAAGAAATTCGTCAAGATGAAAATGGTAAGTTGTATTTTAGAACATATGGTTCTAGTAATACAAATGCATATGGTGATATTGTTGCAGATGGTTATTGGATATCTGAAGATGTTATTGTGGGTAGGTATTATGAGAATGGTAGTCCTATTATCCTTTCTGTGTTCAAGGTATTCTCATCGTCATTAGGTATTATTGTATTAGTATGTATTCCTATACTAGTATTTATGTTTATGATATTCTTAGATGTAATGAAGTACCTACAACTAGCTACGATGGAAGAAGATGTGTTGAAAGGCAAGCTGTCATTAACCGATCCTGTATGCGTTGCTAATCATATAGGAATAAGAATGAATCATACTAACAAATTTAAAGTCTTAGCACAACTCAGTCCACAAGAACGAATTGAGGCTGTATCATATCTATGGCAGTCGCCAAAAGACATACAGTATATGAAGAAATACTTTATTAAGCAAAAACTTTTGATGCACTTTGATGAACAGAAATCCGAATTAAAGATGGAGTATGCTGACAAACTTAGAGATGCCAAAGGTAGAAAGATTGCTACTGTTGAGGCAGAGTATCATAAGAAATTGAGAGACATTGAACGTCAAGAAGCAATAACGATAAGAAAATTGAAATCTATTGCGAAGAAGGCTGATAAAGATAGGCAAAGTCAAGAATATGCTGATATAGATTCAAAAATATTGCTTAAGAATGCAAATGTTAAGTTAAAGACAGGGGAGACTATCCATATAGGTCCGCATAAGAGTGCTGAAGCCAAGAAAATAGTAGAGGAAATAGAACATAGTTCTGTGTTGACAAAAGTACAGACAGTAGATGCTTCTGCAGCTAAGCCTGAGATTGACGAACAATAAAAAAGTGAACGATGCTGTTCACTTTTTTTTGATTATTTATTCAACTACATAACTAATTTCGTTGTCATATTCTAAGTTATTATTCTCAACATAATTCATTTCTTCGACACTATCTAAGTAGTTATCTACAAGTTCATTGTTAAGTCCAGTTGCGTATTGGTCTACTATAATTACTTTGTTTTGATCAAAATTTTTAGCAATTTCCTCTGTGTAGTCAATAATCAAGTAGTTCTGCGGATTGCCAACTTGCTCTAGATAATTTTTGATACCATCTGTAGTCGATTTTGCCTTATTGCTAGTTTTGTCAATAACAAGATCTTTATAATTAAGGCCATTTTTGACTAATGCAGGAATTGCTTTAATATCAAAAGCATCTTTCCACTTGTCGCTTGTAACAATCAAATTAACATTATAATCAAGCTTCAAATCATCGATAAGTCTATTAAGCGATTCTACATTGTCTGGGCAAATTTTTCGAATATGTTTGCTCCTAGTAAATACTTTTGCCTGATAGAATCTATTCCAATCAGGGTGTTTTTTAAGAATAGTATCTAGCTCGGCTTTTGAGGTAATATCTTGATCTTCTTGTAGAGCACACTGGTTGAATTTAATCCAATCGGCAGTATATAACGCACCTTTAATATTAATAAAAACATAAAAAAATTTCATATTTTGTCCCATATCTTTATGATACTCAAAAATACGTTATAGTCAAACATTTTGCGACACTTTCGATTAAATTTTACAATTTGTTCTAATTAATTACAACTCTTAATTTTGTTTTTAGAATAATTCTTTCCTGTAGAGCAATGTCTTGCAGTCTTGAGCGTTACTATAGGTGATGCAAAAATTTTTTTTAATTTTGTTTGCTTTACTTAAATATAAAAATTGTTTATAATAATTGTGTAGGCACAGCAAGTTGTTGGTGGTAATTATTACAATATGGAGAAAACAATAATGCTATTGGGATATAAATTTTTTGATTATAAGCATAACATAAGTGGATTTGATAGCGATCTATTTAGTGTCGCAATATAGTATATATTATATTGGCTTATGTTTCGGTAATTATTCTTGGGATTGTGTTAAGAAAGGCAAAGCATGAGAAAGTTGCAAAATTTTTAAAGATATTGTCTATATTAGTATTAGTATTTGAGATCGTAAAAATTACGTGGGAGAGTTATTGGGACATTTCAACAGGTCGAGGTTTTAATTATGGTGGAATTCTGCCATTGTATACTTGTTCGCTATATATTTATACAATGTTAATTGCTGCATGGGGCAAGGGCAGAGCAAAAGATGTAAGTCTGGCATTTATTAGTACGATAGGAATGGTTAGTGGGGCAATAGGCGTTGTGTATTGCAATGGTCTTAACTTCTATCCGTTCTGGACATTTGGTGCATGGTATTCATTGCTATTCCATTACTTGATGTTTGTAACTGGAATGATAGTGATTTCGACTGGTTATAAGAAACTTGAGTGGAAAGATATATACATGTCTTGGATTCCTATGGTATTGTTGTCGGTTATTGCAAGCCCAGTTAATTATGCATATGGTGCTGACTATATGCAGATTTACGAAGGGTCTGGTGTGCCAATAATGAGTACGCTTGCAGATAAGCTTGCTGACTTAAATTTGAGGCCTGTATTTACGATAATAATGCTTGCATCTTATATGATTATAAGTGCATTTGTTATATCGATAGTAAAACTCGTTGCGACAATTTGTAGTAAAAAAGACAAAAAAGTCGAACAGTAGAATTAGACGGATTGTGTTATCGGGCAAGATAAGAATATGCTTGTCCGGTAATTCAGTTTGGTATATAATGTAGAGTAATTATATCTGTTCGGCAACATTAACATGAATATTTTGATAATAATTTTAAATTTCATTATAAATTTTTAAAAAATTTATTAAAAACACTTGCAATTGTCATAAAGATTTGTTATATTAATAGAGCATTCGATAAGAATGTGGAACTGAATGGAAGTTTAGCTCAGTTGGTAGAGCATCTGCCTTACAAGCAGGAGGTCATAGGTTCGAGTCCTATAACTTCCACCATTACAATGATGCCTGCTTGATTAATAGTCAGCAGGCTATAATATTATTTATGCGGGAGTGGCTCAGTGGTAGAGCGTCGCCTTGCCAAGGCGAATGTCGCGAGTTCGAATCTCGTTTCCCGCTCCATTTTTTTTATTACGAGATTTTTGTCTGTTATGGCGCCATAGCCAAGTGGTAAGGCACGGGTCTGCAAAACCCTTATCCCCAGTTCAAGTCTGGGTGGCGCCTCCATTTTAATGCCGAGGTGGCGAAATAGGCAGACGCAAGGGACTTAAAATCCCTCGGGAGAAATCCCGTATCGGTTCAAGTCCGATCCCCGGCACCAACAAAAAATGCACCCTTTACGGGTGCTTTTTTTGTTGGTGGCTGTAGTAGATCGGGTTTCATTCGGTCGATCGGAAGTAAAACCTGCGTAGCAAAAATCGGAGTAGGTCCCCTATTTCTTGTATAATTATAAACCTAATATAAAATATTTATAATTGTTGTCTTTTTTTATTCTGTTTATTATTGGTTTTATTGCTTTGCTACCTATAGTTGCTGTTTTTGAAAAGAAAAGTTGGTTGAATTATTGTAAGTTTTATGTTAGAATCTAATTGATTTTGCAAGGAGGAAATAGAGATGGACCTTGAAACTGCATACAGATTACAAAAACTTAGAAAAGAAAAAGGCTACTCACAAGAAGAGTTAGCCGACAGAATAGGTGTATCAAGACAAGCGATAAGTAAGTGGGAAAGGGCAGAATCATCACCCGATACAGATAATCTTATAAGTCTTGCTAAATTATATAACATCAGTTTAGACGAGCTTTTGAATATATCAGTCGTTGAAAAAGCCGAAGACGGCCTTACTCATAAGCAAAAAAATCAAAAAGAATTACATTCCGATACTGATAGTCCTGAGAACAGTTTTTTTAAAAGGGGCAAGATAAAAACAAAACTTGACGTTTTAAATGCAATTTTAAACGGTGTATTTGCTTTGCTTGTCACCATTTTATATTTTTTGCTAGGATTTCTTTGGGGCAGGTGGTTTGACGCATGGATATTATTCTTATTAATACCTGTTTTTGATAGTATTCTTTTAGTAATAGAAAGAAAACAAATATCGTTATTTATGTTTCCGGTAGCAGTCGTTGCGATTTATTGTATTTTGGGATTGGAGTTTTATTTATGGCACCCGGGTTGGATAGTTTTTTTAACAATTCCAATCTTCTATATAATCTTTGAACCCATAGATAAATACGTATTAAAAACAAAGGATCCACAAGAAAAAAATGAAGACGATGAATAAAGCTTTACTGTTGATAGATATACCCCTTTTCCAGCTTTTTGATAGTATCGGCAAAATAATCGGGAAGCGGGGCTAAAAAAGTCATTTCCTCTCCCGTTGTAGGATGAATCAGAATCAACTTTTCTGCGTGCAGTAGTTGGCCGTCACATTTGATTTTGCAGTTTTTATAACCGTATTCTTTATCTCCAACAACCGGATGGCCGATATATTTT
>CAJOPQ010000026.1 GCA_905236445.1 uncultured Clostridia bacterium | reverse complement strand
TTGGTCTTCTTGATCTGACCAAACTTAGTACACATTAACAAGTTGGCATTCTCTCTATCCTCTGACTTAACCGGTATAATTGTTGTTATTCTCTCCCCTGCATCAACTTGCAATATATTAACTATTGCTCTACCCTTAGATTGTTTCTGTGCCTCTGGCACTTCATAACTTTTTATTGTATATACTTTGCCCTTGTCACTAAAGCAGAATAGGTCGTCATGTGTGTTTGTCACAAATATATTCTCGACAAAATCTTCTTCTTTCGTCTTGTGACCACTTACGCCTAATCCACCTCTGTGTTGGCTCTTATACTCTGCAATAGGCATACGCTTAATGTATCCGCCGTGAGTAAGAGTAATAATAACATCTTCTTTTTCTATCAAATCTTCTATGTCTATATCGCCATAATCATAAGAAATCTGAGACTTTCTCTCAACGCCATATTTTGCCTTAATCTCCAATAAATCTTGTTTGATTATTGCAAGAACTTTGGCTTCACTATCTAGAATGCTCTTGTATTCAGCAATAAGTGCATGCGTCTCATTAAGGTCTTGCTTCAACTTCTCTACTTCAAGCCCTGTTAACTTCTGCAATCTCATATCAAGTATAGCCTGTGCTTGCCTCTCGGTCAACTCAAACAACTTAGTTAATCTTTCTATTGCATCTTGTTTGTCTTCAGATATCTTGATTTGCCTGATTACCTCATCAATATTCGCTTGTGCAATAACCAAGCCTTCCAAAATGTGCGCTTTCTGTTCTGCTTTTTCTAGATCGAACTTAGTTCGCCTTATTATAATCTCTTTCTGGAAATCTAAGAAACTCTTAACAATCTCCATTAGATTACAGATTTTTGGTGCACCATTTACAAGAGCCAGCATAATAATTCCAAAACTTACTTGTAGTTGAGTGTGCTTATATAGAGTGTTAAGGACAACTTGCGCATTTGCATCTCTCTTAACATCAATGACAATTCTTAATCCTTCTCTATCACTCTCTTCCTTAATATCCGATATTCCATCTATTCTCTTAGATTTTACCATATCTGCTATTTGCATTATAAGTTTTGCTTTGTTAACTTGATAAGGTATCTCTGTTATAACAATTCTATTTCTGCCGCTCTGTGTCTCTTCTATCTCTGCTTTTGCCCTGATATACATTGTGCCACGGCCCGTTCTGTATGCCTCCTTGACACCCTTCATTCCAAGAATGTATCCCTTTGTTGGAAAATCTGGCGCAGGAATGTACTTCATAAGATCTTCTATGTCTAAATCTGGATTGTCTATCAAGGCAACTACGCCATCTACAACTTCACCTAAGTTGTGTGGTGGAATATTTGTTGCCATACCTACTGCTATTCCGTCTGATCCATTAACAAGAAGATTAGGGAATCTAGCAGGAAGTACCACTGGTTGTTGCAAAGTATCATCGAAGTTAGGATAGAAATCTACTGTTTCTTTATCAATAGTGCTAAGCATTTCGCTAGAAATCTTAGACAATCTTGCCTCTGTATAACGCATAGCAGCTGGACTGTCTCCATCAACTGATCCAAAGTTGCCATGACCTTCTACTAGTGGGCAGTTAATTGTGAAATCTTGTGCAAGTCTGACAAGTGCATCATATATTGCAGCGTCACCATGAGGGTGATACTTACCCATAACATCACCGACAATACGTGCACATTTCTTAAATGGTTTGTCATTGAACAGGTTTAACTCGCCACCCATTGTATACAATATTCTTCTATGTACTGGCTTCAATCCGTCTCTTACATCTGGAATCGCTCTAGATACATTTACTGCCATTGCATATGCAATAAAAGATTTCTCAAGCTCTTCTTTGACCTTGACTTCCAATACTTTATGACTACTGCTTTTTTCTATTATTTGATCTATTTCATTTTTGTCCATATTAACTCCAAAAACATCTAACTACTATACGTCCAAATCTTTAACTAATGTAGCATTCTCTTCTATAAATTGTCTTCTAAGTTCTGGGTCCTCGCCCATAAGCTTAGCAAATACTTCCTCTGCCTCAACTGCATCGTCCATGGTTACTTTCAACAAGATTCTATTTTCTGGACTCATTGTTGTCTCCCACAACTGATCTGCGTTCATCTCTCCTAGACCTTTGTAACGTTGCAAAGTTACCTTTGGTCTACCCAGCTCATCTAGCTTTGCATTAAGTTCGTCGTCTGAATAACAATAGTATGTCGTCTTGTTATATTCTATCTTATATAGAGGTGGTTGTGCTATATACACGTGGCCTCTTTCTATTAACGGTTGCATAAATCTGAAGAAGAATGTCAACAACAATATCCTAATATGACTTCCATCTACATCGGCATCGGTCATAATTATTATCTTGTCATATCTCAATTTTTCTTCATTGAATTCACTACTAATTCCACAACCAAAGGCTGTTATCATATCCTTGATTGTTCCACTCTCTAATACTTTGTGCAAAGATGCTTTCTCTACATTTAATATCTTGCCTCTTAGTGGCAAAATTGCTTGGAACTTTCTATCTCTTCCTTGCTTAGCAGTGCCACCCGCACTATCTCCCTCTACTAGATAAATCTCACATTCGGACTTGTCCTTAGATGTGCAATCGGCCAGTTTTCCAGGAAGTGTTGTACTCTCTAATATTCCCTTTCTTCTAGTAAGATCTCTTGCATTTCTCGCTGCATCTCTAGCACGCTTTGCTGTAATACACTTTAGGACCAAATCTTTCGCAATAGCAGGATTTTCCTCTAGATATGCGCCAAACTTTTCCTCCATTGCATCTTCAACAACCTTTCTCATCTCGGAGTTGCCCAACTTAGTCTTGGTCTGTCCCTCGAATTGTGGATTCATAAGTTTGACACTAACAATAGCAGTAATTCCTTCTCTGACATCTTCGCCAGTCAACTTCTCGCTATCTTTCAATATCTTGTTTTGTTTACCATAATCATTGATAATCTTAGTAATTGCATTCTTAAATCCTACTAAGTGTGTGCCACCCTCTTCTGTGTTGATATTGTTAGCATATGAGTTGATTATCTCGTTGTATCCAGTATTGAATTGGAACGCTATCTCAACCTCATTAGTAGGATTAACAACATCTACATAGATTGTCTGTGGCATAAGAGTCTCTTTGTCCTTGTTAAGATAATCTACGAATTCTACTATTCCACCATCAAATCTATAGACCTCTTTCTTTTCTTCTTCACCACGTTTATCTTCTATAGAAAGAGTTAATCCTTTGTTAAGGAATGCAATCTCTCTGAATCTAGATTTCAATTCTGCATAATCGAACTCACAAGTCTCAAATATCTCATCATCGGGCAAGAAACAAATAGTTGTTCCCGTTCTGTCTGTATCGCCTACCACCTTCAATTCTTCTTGTGGAATTCCTCTTCTATATGTCTGCTTGTGTATTTTGCCTGCTTGATATACAGTAACTTCCAACCATTTAGATAATGCATTAACGCAAGAAAGCCCAACACCATGAAGACCACCGGATATCTTGTATCCTTCACCCCCAAATTTGCCACCAGCATGAAGCTTAGTCAACACAACCTCTACAGCACTCTTATGCTCGGTCTTGTGTATTCCACAAGGTATTCCTCTACCATTATCTATAACTGTACAACTGCCATCTTTCTCTAGTATAACTTGAATATTGTCACAATAGCCTGCAAGCGCCTCATCTATAGAGTTATCCACTATCTCAGTTATTAAATGATGTAGCCCTCTTACATCTGTACTACCAATATACATTCCTGGTCTTTTTCTTACAGGATCTAGACCGTTCAAAACTTGTATATCACCCTCATCATATTTGACACTTTTAGATAAAATATGTTCGCTTGTCTCACTCATAGAATTACTCTCTCTTTTTATAAACTTTATATTTTTCAAAATACTACTCGTATTATACTACAATTAAAATTTTCAGGCAAGTAATTATACTTTATTTCCGATAAAAATTTTTGTCGACTAATTTATCAGTTTTATCATGTTATAAGGCAAAAAGACACCATTTTGACCGTGAAAATAATATTAGTCTTTATGTTGATGCTTGTCCTGATCAATTATGCTCGACTTAATTAATGGTGTATTTTGCTTGTTGTGCACATATATTTTTACTAAATAGTTTATATATTACGATAAGCAAAAAACACCTTGCAAATCTGTAAATTTTTTGATATAATACAATTAGGAAAATGTGGTAGTTAAGGAGGTAGATATGTATATCAATTCGATAGAGCTTAATAACTTTAGAAATTACGATAACGAAATTGTATATTTGAAGCCTGGCCTTAATGTAATTATGGGAGACAATGCCCAAGGTAAGACTAATTTATTGGAGAGTATCTATCTCGCATCTATTGGCAAGAGTCCAAGAGTAAGCAAAGAGAAAGATTTAATTAAGTGGAATTCTACTTTTGCTAAGATTACTATTGAATATGTTAAGAATGAGATCAACCACAAGAAACTTGAGATATTCTTATCAACCACCCAGAACAAATCTATTAAGGTCAATGGATATTATCTTAAGAAAATAAGTCAATTGCTTGGAGAAATTTATACTGTATATTTCAGCCCAGATGAGCTTGGTTTGGTAAAAAATGGCCCTAACGAAAGGCGTAGATTCCTAGATATAGCCATTTGCCAATTTGATAGCAACTATTTTTACAATCTCAACAAATATTTTGAAATTTTGGAACAACGCAACAGGCTTCTTAAGTCCTCAACTAATCCTAAGGTTATTGGCGATACGCTATCCATATGGAATGAACAATTAGCCAGCTACGGTGCAAAGATTATATATTCTAGGTTGCAATTTATTAACATCCTTTCTTCTATTGCCTCCGATATACATCTAGACCTAACTGATGGCAAAGAAACTTTTAGAATAGAATATGTAGGGATAATTGATACAGATATTAAATGTATCGAATCAAAACTTCTCCAAGCTATAGAAGACAGCAAAGACAAAGATATTGCACTGGGTTATACATGTGTGGGACCACAGAGAGATGACATCAAACTAATTGTCAATGATATCGATATAAGATCGTTTGGATCGCAAGGACAACAGAGAACAGTTGCATTAACTCTGAAGTTAGCAGAGATGGAAGTAATTAGAAAAGAATCGGGAGAATCTCCTATACTACTACTTGATGATGTGTTGAGTGAATTGGACGATACAAGACAAAATAAATTGCTAGAAAAGATAAAAAATTATCAGACAATAATTACCTGTACCAAGTTCAATAATTCCACCGATGCCAACATTATTTTGATAGAAAACGGAAAAAAATTATAATTATTAAAAATGCCTAAATTAAGCCAAAAATAGTGATAAGAATTTCATGGTTTTATCATATATATGCCATATTTTCTTGACTTATTTTTGGCTTTTTTGTATAATATAATTGTTTAAAAAAATCAACAAAAAATAAAGAGGGAAAAATGAAAATAAGTGCTATTTGGAACGAAGCTCTAAATGGTCTAAAAACTCAAGTTTCCTCCCTTTCTTATGATTTGTGGATTAACACTCTAGAGCCTATTGATTTAATCGATGGAACACTGTATTTGTCTACAACTAGTGCAAATGCCAAGAGTAGAGTATTATCTCTACATGGCGATCAGATTAGAGAGACATTGAAAGGTATTACCGATGAGATCAAAGACTTCATGGTATTAGATCCATACGAGAAAGATGAGTATTTCGAGAGGCTTAGACAAGAGCAAGAGAAGACTATTGCACAGACTAAGAAGTTTAACAATTTCGATAAGAAATATACGTTTGACAACTTCGTAGTGGGCAATAGCAACAAGTATGTATTTGCAGCAGCAATTGGTGTTGCAGAACATCCGGGCAAGATTAATCCACTATTTATCTATGGTGGCACTGGTCTTGGTAAGACTCACCTACTTCATGCAATAGGCAACTACTTAGAAGAACATAATCCAGAACTTAACGTTCTATATGTTACTTGTGAGAAGTTTGTTAATGATTACATAGAGAGTATGAAAAATGGTGGCAATCACTATAACAGCAATTTCAGAGAAAAATACAGATCGGTTGATGTATTAATGGTCGATGATATACAGATAATATCTAGACACACAGGTACACAAGAAGAGTTCTTCCATACATTTAATGATTTGTATCAGAACAACAAGCAAATTATAATTGTATCGGATAGACCACCTAAGGAGATTCCTACACTTATTGAGAGACTTGCAAGTAGATTTAGTATGGGATTTGTACAAGATATACAGACACCAGATTTCGAGACAAGAGTTGCAATCTTACAAAAGAAAGCAGAAATCGAAAAATTAAATGTAAGCGATGATGTAATTAATTATATTGCTGAGAATTTTGATACTAACATAAGAGAGTTAGAAGGGATTTTGGGCAAAGTACATTTCTACGCATGTCTTCATATGAAAGAAATGGCAGATATGGACGATTTGCGAGAATCTTTGAAAGATCATGTAACATCAACAAAACAAAATTTAACAACCGATAGAATAATCGATTGTGTATGTAAGTACTATAACGTTTCAAGAAGTGATTTACTTGGAAAGAAAAAGAACAAAGAAATAGTTGAGCCAAGACAAATATGCATGTATATAATTTTGGAGATGTTGGCTCTACCTTTAACTTCTGTAGGACAGATATTTGGGGGTAAAGACCATACAACTGTAATTCATGCTAGAGAGAAAGTTTCGGAAATGATAAAGAATAATCCTCGAGTAAAGATTGCAGTTGACGACATCAAAAGTATGGCATCTAGGCAATAAATTAGATAGCTATACATATCAAGTATATGTGTAAATGTGGACAACTCTATACACATTTTCCACCAAGTTATTCACAATTAAATTTTCAATATTTTGTGTTGTTATCAACGAAAAATAGGAAATTAAATCACAATATCTTGGGTGAACCTTAAGTTATGCACATTTCCACAGAGCTTATTATAATAATTATTATTAAAAAATATTAAATTATAATTGTAAAAGGAGAACGCGCGCACATGAAGATAGTATGTGATGGATTAGACCTTGCTGACGCTGTAATGAAAGTAAGCAAGGCGATTAGTAATAAGAATGTTAACCCTATATTAGAGGGAATTAAATTAAGTACAGACGAAGATTATCTATACTTAACTGCAACAGATTTAGAATTAACAATAGAAAACAAAATAAAATCCGAGATTAAGATCGAGGGAGATGTAGTAATTCCAGGAAAGTTCTTTGGTGAGTATATTAAGAAACTTAACAATGAGCAAATAGAATTAACATCAGATGACAGTAATAATTTAAGCATTAGATATGCAGATAGTTTTGGTAAAATTCAATGCTACAATGCAAGTGAATATCCAACAACTAAGAAATTAGATTTCGATAACAGTTTCGAGATCACACAGAAAGATTTGAAAGACCTTATTCAAAAGAGTGTTTACGCAGTATCAACTGACGACACAAGACCAATTTTAAAAGGTGTCAAGATAGAAGTAAATAATTCTTTAGTTACAGCAATTGCATTGGACGGTTTTAGACTAGCATTGAATAGTAAACCTGTTAGAAATGTAAGCAATTCATGTAACATTATTGTACCAGCGAAAAGTTTGAAAGAAATTTCTAACCTACTTAATGACAGCGATGATTATGTAAAACTTAATATTCAAAGAAACTATCTAATGGTAGAGGTAGAGAATACTAAGATTAGCACAAGATTGCTTGATGGAGAATTTATTAATTACAAGCAAATTATTCCATCAGCATTTGCAACAAATGTAATTATTAACAAGCAACAACTAGAAAATTCTATTGACAAAGCAATGCTATTCAGTAGAGTAGACAAAAATAATTTAGTAAAATTCGAAATCAATGACAAAATTATGATAGTATCAAGTCATAGTGAGATTGGTGAGAATAAAGACAACATCTCTATATCTTTAAATGGCAAGGAACTTACTATTGCATTCAATGCAAGATATTTCAGTGAAGCATTAAGAGTAATCGATGATGAATATATCAAATTAAGTTTTAACTCTAGTATTTCACCTTGTGTAATTACTGGTAATGAGAACACTAACTTTGTTAACTTAATTTTGCCAGTAAGAATATCTTAAGATAACTTTTGCAATACAAAAGTCTAAGCAACTACGCTTAGACTTTTTTTATATTCAAAGCAATTTTAAACCTAACAAAAAATCACTTATCCTTATTCGTAACAAGAAATATTCAATTCATATACAATTTATATTTTAAATGTGTAAAATACATCGACTAATAATTATCCACATTTTTTATCATTTTGTGGATAGCTGTCTCAAAATTTTTAAAAATAACAATATTTACTAGTTGCAAATAAAAATGATTCAATCTAGTGTCAAAAATTTTTTTAAACATGATTTTATCTAAGTGCAATATTATAGCAACTTTATTAGTTAAAACATTTTTTTGTACTTACTACTTTCTTTCTCACGCACGCGTATACGCGTATACACGCACGCTTGCATATACGAAAAAAACTCATACCTAGTATGTACCTTCATTGTTTAACAAGAAAGAATCCAACTATATCACAATCTAGAAGAATAATATATTAGTGACAAATTGACACTCAGAAAAAAATAATATTTTAAAAAACCGTTATTTTTAATTAAATTTACATTTTATAGAATTTTTAAATATCTATATATGTCTATGACAACATAAATAAGACTTTTTGTCACAAAGTATATACTTGTTGATAAAGTGTACAAAAAACAAAAATATTAAAATTAT
>CAJOPQ010000025.1 GCA_905236445.1 uncultured Clostridia bacterium | reverse complement strand
TGACGACCAGCCATTTTATCACCAACTGAAATTTTTCTTTTTTGTGCAATATATACACGAATAATTTGGTTAACACCAGGTCCTAATTCATCTGAATTTTCTCTAGTAAATACTTTTACATCAACAATTGTTCCAGCTTCACCATGAGGTACTCTTAAAGAAGTATCTCTTACTTCTCTTGCCTTTTCTCCAAATATTGCTCTTAAAAGTCTTTCTTCTGCTGTAAGTTCTGTTTCTCCTTTTGGTGTAACTTTTCCAACTAAAATGTCTCCAGGTCTTACTTCTGCACCAATTCTTATAATTCCGTCTTCGTTTAAATCTTTTAAGCTATCTTCTCCAACATTTGGAATGTCTCTTGTAATTTCCTCTGGTCCAAGTTTTGTATCACGACATTCACAATCGTATTCTTCTATGTGTATTGATGTGTAAACATCTTCTTTTACTAGTCTTTCACTTAGCAAAATAGCATCCTCATAATTGTAACCTTCCCATGTTGTAAATGCTATAAGCACGTTTTTACCAAGTGCCATCTCTCCATTTTGTGTAGATGGTCCATCAGCTATAACATCATCCTTTTTAACTTTTTCGCCTTTTACAACTATTGGTCTTTGGTTGATACATGTTCCGCCATTTGTTCTTTTGAATTTACGTAATTTATATGTATCTATTTTTCCTTTTGAGTTTTTAATAATAATTTCGTCTCCAGTAACTTTTTGAACAGTTCCTGATTCTTTAGCTAGAATTGTTATACCAGAGTCTTTTGCAGCTCTATATTCAATTCCTGTTCCAACCATTGGAGAGTCTGTTATCATAAGTGGTACTGCTTGACGTTGCATGTTTGCTCCCATAAGTGCACGGTTAGCGTCATCATGCTCTAAGAATGGTATCATTGCTGCACCTACAGATACTAATTGTTTTGGTGATACATCTATGTAATCTACTCTATCGGCTTCTACCTCTGTTACTTCATCTAAGTATCTTACTTTTATTTTTTTGTTTATAAATCTACCTTCTTCATCTAAAGGCTCTGTTGCTTGTGCTATTATGTAGTTATCTTCCACGTCTGCTGTCATATATTCAACTTCGTCTGTTACCTTATGCGTTTTTTTATCTATTTTTCTATATGGTGTTTCTACAAATCCATATTCATTGATTATTGCAAATGTTGTAAGAGCTGAAATAAGTCCTATGTTTGGTCCTTCTGGTGATTCTATTGGGCAAAGTCTACCATAGTGAGTATAGTGAACGTCTCTTACTTCGAATCCTGCTCTTTCTCTAGATAATCCTCCTGGTCCTAATGCAGATATTCTTCTTTTATGTGTTAATTCTGAAAGTGGGTTTGTTTGATCCATAAATTGTGATAATTGTGAGCTTCCAAAGAATTCTCTAATTGCTGATGTGATTGGTTTTGTGTTAATTAATGTTTGTGGTGTTACTACATCTAAGTCTTGTATTGTCATTCTTTCGCGAACAACTCTCTCTAATCTTGTTAAACCAATTCTAAATTGGTTTTGTAGTAATTCACCTACACATCTAATTCTTCTATTTCCTAAATGGTCTATGTCATCTATTGAACCCAATCCATGTTGTAAGTTCAATAAGTAACTTACTGATGCAATCATATCTTCTGTTGTTATATGCTTTGGAACTAGTTCTTCCATTCTCTCTTCAATTGTTTTCTTTAAATCTTTTTTATCTGTGTTATCTAAAATGTTCTTTAATACTTCGTAATTTACTAATTCTTTTATTTTTATGTCCTTTAAATCTTTTTCGTCTACAAATTCGTGAATATCTACTGTTCCATTTCCAATAACTCTTACTTTTTTGTCGTCTACTTTTAAGTCTACAATATTAATACCAGAATTTTGGATTTGTACAGCTACATCCTTGCTTATAACGCTATCTTTTTCTACTAAAACTTCTCCTGTTTCTGGGTTTACTATTGTATCAAATGCAACTCTGTTTTCTATTCTTGAAGCTAGGTTTAATTTTTTGTTATATTTGTAACGTCCTACTTTTGCTAAGTCATATCTACGGTTATCGAAGAATAATCCGTTAAATAAGTTTCTTGCCGCATCTAATGTAGGAAGTTCTCCAGGTCTTAATTTTTTGTATATTTCTACAACTGCTTCTTCACTTGTTTTTATTGGGTCTTTCGCCAAAGTTGCTATAATTTTGTCTTCTTCTCCAAATAAATCAATTATTTGCTGATCTGTTGATAGTCCAATTGCTCTTAAAAGACATGTTACTGGTAATTTTCTTGTTCTATCTACTCTTGCATAGAATATGTCGTTTGCATCTGTTTCGTATTCAATCCATGCTCCACGAATTGGCATTACTGTAGATGTATAAATCTTCTTTCCTGTCTTATCGTAGGTTGAATCATAATAGCATCCAGGTGAACGAACTAATTGACTTACTACAACCCTTTCTGCCCCGTTAATAACGAATGTTCCACTATCTGTCATAAGTGGAAAATCTCCAAGGTAAATCTCTTGTTCTTTAATTTCGCCTGTTTCACGATTTATAAGTCTTACTTTTACGTGTAGTCTTGTTGAATATGTAGCGTCTCTTTCTTTTGCTTCTTCAATTGAGTACTTTGTTGTATCTTCAAAATAATAGTCAAAAAATTCTAGAACTAAATTCCCAGAATAATCAACAATTGGAGATATATCTTTAAGCACTTCCCCTAGTCCTTCTTTAACGAACCAGTCGTAAGAGTCTTTTTGTACTTTTATAAGATTTGGTATGTCTATAAAGTCTCCTACTTTTGCAAATGTACTACGTGTACATTTTTCGTGTTTAATCTCTGTTAACAAAACAAATCACCCCATAATAAATATTAATTTGGCAGATAAATTAAATTTATATTATAAAGAAGTCCCTCTTAAATAATAATTGATTATTAAGCTTCAAAAGCTTTCTGCCGTAAGAACCTTTGACTCAAAAATAACATTGATTATTATTTAATTCCTCTTCTTTTTTTAAATTTACAAAATTAAAATTTAGGGAAATAGGCACTATAAAAAAGGTACGCCTACAATTTTATTTTTTTAGACTTACCTTTTTATATTATTTATTTATTAAAACCCTTATTATTTCCCACTTTTTATATAACCACCTTTACTATTATCTTGAGCGATAATATAAATGCGATGATAGTATATCATACGGAAGCACAGCTTGTCAAGGTTTTAATTTATTTTTTTTTACATTTTGGATTAAAATATTCGGTAAATTGTGATTTATATGTGCGATGCAAGCATCGCAGTTAATAATGAATGGGGAATAGTGAATAGTGAATAATATAGGTGGAAAAATTACACTATGTGTAATTTTTCTTCATTTATCATTCACTATTAATTATTCACTA
>CAJOPQ010000024.1 GCA_905236445.1 uncultured Clostridia bacterium | reverse complement strand
GCATCTTCGTAGTTGTAACCTTCCCAGTTCATAAACGCGATTAGCATGTTCTTACCAAGTGCCAACTCGCCACCGTTAGTGCTATAACCATCGGCTAGAGTATCGCCTTTCTTAACTTTCTGTCCAGTCTTAACAATTGGCTTCTGGTTAATACAAGATTCTTGGTTAGTTTTAACAAACTTAATTAAATCATATTTCTCTTCATCACCGTTATCTGACATTACAACAATGGAATTAGCATCAACATACTTAACAACACCATTGCTTCTAGATAATATTGTTGCGCCATTATCATGAGCAACCTTATACTCCATACCGGTAGCAACAATTGGTGCTTCTGTAGTAATTAGAGGAACTGCCTGACGTTGCATGTTAGATCCCATCAACGCTCTTGCAGTATCATCATTCTCAAGGAATGGTATTAGAGAAGTTGGAACAGATACTAGTTGTCTAGGAGCAACATCTACATAATCAACCATATCTTTACTAACTTCGATAATTGTATCACAATATCTACATACTATTCTATCGTTAATGAAGTGACCTTTCTCGTCAACTGGCTCGATTGCTTGAGCAATATATTTGTATTCGTCTTCATCAGCCATCAAATATACTATCTCATCAGTAACTCTACAATTTGCTTTGTCAACAACTTTGTATGGAGTCTCTATAAAGCCATAGTCGTTAATTCTGGCATAAGAAGCTAGTGAGTTAATAAGACCGATGTTGCCACCTTCTGGAGTCTCAATAACACAAATTCTTCCATAATGGCTGTGATGTATATCACGGACTTCATCTGTTGCTCTATCTTTCTTAATACCACCAGGACCTACGGCAGACAATCTACGCTTCTGAGCAAGAGAAGATAGTGGATTCATCTCATCCATCAACTGACTTAGTTGGTGACTAGCTAAGAAATCTTTGAACGCTCTGTTAATTGGTCTTGCATTGACAACTTGACTAGGAGTAATATCTGTCAAATCATGTGACTGCAAAGTCTCTTTGACCATATTGCTAAGTTTATTCATTCCACCACGGAATGCATCTTGCAACAACTCACCTGCACCTTTAATTCTTCGGTTGCATAGGTGGTCTATATTATCTATATATCCAATACCTACATTTAGATCAAGCAAATAGCTTACTGTAGCAAGGATATCATCAAGTGTAATAGTTGTTCCTACTAAGTTCTCAGCATTCTCCTTAATAGCAGCAATTCTATCTTCCTTAGTCTTATATTCTTTCAATATTTGATCCAAAATAGGATAGTAAACTTGATGCTCGATGCCCAATTCTTTCTCGTTGCATTTAACAACTTCAGATAATTGAACACGGTTATTACCATACATTTTGTGTCTCTTGCCGTCTACAAGAACCCATACACCATTAATTCCAGCATTCTGAATTGCTTGTGCTTGTTCTTTAGTAATAGTCTCATTAGCGCCAACAATTACGCCCTTCTTGTCCTTAATCTCATCAGCAGAAACAAGGCCAACTAGACGGTTGGAAAGATTAAGTTTCTTATCTATCTTGTATCTACCCACGTCTCCCAAGTTGTAATACTGATTAGAGAAGAATTGGGAGAATATAAATTGCTTTGTTGCTTCTGCACTAGGAATTTCACTAGGTCTAGTCTTCTTACTTAATTCTATTAAAGCATCATGCTGAGTATCATAAGGATCTTTCTCTAGCGTAGCCTTAATAATCTCGTTGTTACCAAATATATCTAGAATTTGTTCGTTGTTAAGACCAAAACACTTCAAGAAAATACCAAGAGAAATCTTGCCACCCTTGTCAAGAGCTACCTTCAATTGATTAGGTTCTTTGTCTTTTTGCTCTATTTCTAACCAACTACCTCTCTTAGGACTTAGAGAACAATTAAATAATTCTCTTCCGGTCTTGTCAATATGGCTAGCGTAATATACACTTGGACTTCTAACTATTTGACTAACTACAACTCTTTCAATTCCATTGAAGATAAAAGTAGCCTCTGGAGTCATATATGGAACATCTCCCAAGAATACTTCATTCTCAATAGCTTCGCCAGTTTCTTTGATTACAATTCTAACCTTTACTTTTAGTGCAACAGTGTAGTGAGCAGATTTTCTCTTTGTCTCAGCTTTGCTTAATTTAGGCTTATCTTCAATTGTGTAATCCAAAAAATACACTTCTGCCTTACCACTGTAGTCGGTAATAGGAGAGAATTCTTTCAAGACTTCCCCAATACCATCTTTGATAAACTTGTTATAAGAGTTTCTTTGTAAATCTAGCAAATAACCCATTGTCTCAGAGTTGTCTTCTGTTTTGCCAAAAGTATATCTTACATTGTTTCCATATTTTACTTTTCTTACTTTTTGTTCTAGCATCTTAACCTAAAACTCCTTCCAATATCTTATTATTAAATTGTCTTTTTACTAAAAAACACTCAAATCAAAAGATTAAAAAGTGGAAGTATTAATTAAGACATCATTATAATTAAATTAGTTTATCTTAATTAGACTTCCCCCTAATAACTTATATTTTAGCCCAATTTTTTGGTACATTTTGACTGTTTTAAGCAAATTTTATTGTCGTTATTGCGCAATTATCGACAATACATCGCAATACTGAATTCTATCATAATATCAAAGTATTTGTCAACACTTTTTTCATAATTAATTTTATAAAATTATAAAAATTTTTCTTACTTAATCCAAAACAACTAAATTTTTGACTCAATGTAACAAAAATAAAAATATTTGCGAGTAAATATTAATTCACACGCAAATATTTCAAATCTAAAAAGTAACTGTAAAAATAGTTAAAGCAATCGCCAAAAAGAATAGAAATGGACTATTAATAGGTTTACCTTTGCCACTTTTGACAGACAAAGATAATATAAACAAAGTAGTGATTACTATGAACATTATAATATAGACAGCCTCTCTATTCAGCCCAGTTTCACCATAGACAAAGAATCTAAAAATTTTTACAAAGAACTCTTTCAACGAATTCCAAGTGTTTTCCAACATAATCTACTCCACATTTGTATAGATTATTGATTTAAAATCCTCCATTTTCAGACAAGCCCCACCTATAAGGCCACCATCGATATCCTTTTTTGATAATATATCTGTTGCGTTAGAAGGTTTCAAGCTTCCACCATACAACATTACGATATCTTCATTCTTAATTCCGTATTTTTCTGCAATAATACCTTTTGCAAAAGAAATAATCTCTTGTGCTTGATCACTAGTTGCAGTTTTGCCAGTACCTATTGCCCAGATAGGTTCGTACGCAAATATCATTCTCTTAACATCTTCTGCAGTAAGGCCATCTATTCCTAATTCTATCTGACTCCTTACCCTGTCAAACTCTCTACCCTGTTCTCGCTCATCAATAGTTTCGCCAAAACACATTATTGGAGTATAACCATAAGATAGTGCAACTTTATTTTTTTCATTAACACTTGCATCTGTCTCATTGTACATTTGTCGTCTTTCGCTATGACCAATAATAACCAATTTGGTTCCAAAATCTTGCAACATCTTTGGACTAATTTCGCCAGTATATGCTCCACTTTCCTTGCTATTCATGTTTTGCACACCATATAGAGCTTTGCTATTCGATAATTTCTTGTTAGCCATACAAAGATATACAAAAGGAACACACACGCCAACCACATTATTTGCATTGTTGGCGACTTCTGCAACACTGTCTAAATATGGCTCAATTTCTTGTCTAGTCATATTCATCTTAAGGTTGCCAATTAAATACAGTTTTTTTGCCATATGTTTCTCCTTTTATCTTTTATTCTCAATTACTTCTACACCAGGTAGAGTCTTGCCTTCGAAAAGTTTTAGGCTGGCGCCACCACCTGTTGAAATGTGTGTTATTTTGTCGGCAAGCCCCATTTGAATAATTGCAGAGCCACTATCTCCACCACCTATAATGGTTGTGCCTTTTACATTGCCAACAGCCTTTGCAATTTCGTATGTTCCAACGGCAAACTCTTCTTGTTCGAATACACCTACAGGACCGTTCCAAATAACAGTAGCTGCAGATTGTATAGCTTCTACAAATAATGCCACAGTCTTCTTGCCAATATCCACTCCCATCATATCATCAGGAATGTTTTGATCTTCTGTATATGCCTTACTTGAGACATCATCAATATCCTTTGCTATTACGAAATCTACAGGAAGCAATAATTTAACACCCTTTGATTTTGCTTTGTTAACCATATCTATCGTATCTTGCAATTTAGTCTCATCTAGTAGTGATTTACCTATAGTGTAGCCTTGTGCTTTTAGAAAAGTATATGCCATTCCTCCACCAATAATAAGTGTGTCGCACACATCTATCAAATTATTGATTATAGGCAACTTGTCTGTAACTTTTGAACCACCTAGAATTCCAACCAATGGACGCTTTGGATTAGCCATTGTGTCACAAATCATTTTTAAT
>CAJOPQ010000023.1 GCA_905236445.1 uncultured Clostridia bacterium | reverse complement strand
GAGTTGAAAGATAACGCCTTATCTAACTGCCAACCTATGAAGTTGTATCCGTCTTTCTTTACAACATACTCATTACCAACAGAATTATTATAAGAACTGATTAAGTCTCTGTTGTACTCCTTGTTATCACTGTTTTTTTCTGTTACAGCTAGCTTTAATGTATTACTCTGTGTGTTATATGTACGATTATCGGTAACAGTACCCTTGGGACTGAAAGATTCGCTGAACTTAATAGTATATTCTGTTGGCGTCCAGACAGCCTTAACAATAATACAAATATCGGCAAGGTTGTTGGAAATTACATCTGTGTTTTGAACTTCCTTCCAATAATAGCCACTTACACCCTTAGCAAAAACTTGCCAGCCATTAAAAGAATATCCTAATTTTGCAATAGGATAATAATCCTTGTCTTTGTTAGGCTTGTCAGACATATTATTCCTATTGCCAAATTTCTCTTCTAGCTTAGTTATAATATTGTCTGCGTTAGACACATTCTCTATTGGCACAGCCATTTGCCAATTATATTCTTCTTCGTTAGGATACAAATTGGCGTGATTATTTCCAACCAAGAAATCCCAGTCATTTTGCTCGTTGTCACTTTTTGCATCCTCAATCAATTTTTCTACATTGTACACAAGTCCATAATTGGATTGAATAGCGTCAAGATCGAATTGTTCATCTTTGTATGTATCATTTTTCCAAGTATATTCATCTAACGCATCAACAACTATAATATATCTAAAATCCGACTCCCAATCTACATAGAATATTACATCTTGAGCCGGCATTAAGAATAGATTAGCATTTCTAATATCATCTGCATCAACCCTTTCCTCTGAAGCTATGTAATTCTCGCCTTCGACAGCCAACACATCTGTATAATTTTGGTTTTTGTCTAGCGTGTATGTAGGCAAATATCCATTAGAAAAAGTCGTATACACTTCGTCTTTCTGACCTTGTCTAGATATTGTCTTGGTCACAAGATAAGTATTGTCAATGTCGCCGTTAGGCAGTTTTACCCTAACTTCTTTCATGCTAAATGAATATGTAACACTGCCGATGTATGTATGGAATCCTGTTATGTGCCAGTTAGTCTTACCGTCAAAGTCGAGGATGCTTTCTATCCCACCGTTCGTAACAGTAGTGGCATTAGATAGACCATATAGATAGTAAAGATTCCGCCCCTCGTAACTATTAATGCCATTTTTTTTGTCTTCAGAAAATTGCCTTACAACATTGTCAAGTGTAATCGCTTTGTCGGGAGCAATATAAAGTGCTTTCTTGTAACCAATCGCTTGTTCTTTAGTTTCAAACAAGCCATGCGAACTAGGATCTGAGTCAATAATGGACATCTTATAGTGACCTAAGTTATATTGCATATATAACGATTGCTCATATGTCAAACTATTGGCAATGTTGGAATTAGGATCAACTATAACTTCGTAGTTAGATGTATTGTAGAAGTCGCCAGTAAAATCATATCCTTCTACTCCGTCTTCGGTATTGCTAGGAGGTGTGATATTATTGACAGTATCATATATACTAGCCTTTCTAGCCTCTTTGTTATCCTTGGTCTCATCGCCTTGATCACCATATTTAACATAGTGCAGATCGTAATTAATCTGTTTGTTACTCTCCACCAATCCTAGTACAACAAAAGTAGTAGCAAGAGCAAACAAAACAAAGACTAACGCCCATACAATTATTAGTCGTCTTGTACGCCTTACCCAATATTCCTTTTCTTGTGCCTCGCTAGTCTCTAGCATTTTTACTAATCTTTTTGCTTCAGTTGATTCGTATTCCATAATCCAATATATCCTCTACCTACTAGTTTTTCCAAAATACCAAAAAGTATCTAAGAATTCTTAGAAATATATTTATATATAAATATAAGTCTTGTATCGTAGATAGATTACAAAAATTTACATTATATGTCAAATTATTTAATATCAATCACAAATTAGCAAAAATGAACAAAAAAATCTAAATTCAATATAACTCTATATTGGCTACACAATCGTGAAATCGCCTATTTAACACATTTAATTCTACGCACAACCAAATTGTTGACATTGTGTGGAAATGTATCCACAATTACTACACTTTTATTGAATTAGTCTATTGCCAAATGCAGTCAAACTGTGATATAATATAACAAAATATAATGGGAGGTATGCAGACATGAACAACGATACAGACACAGCGTATTACAACTTTGCCGACATTCCACCCATAAGCACTTATCTAGTAGAACACAGTAGTTATAGCAGAAACATTGATGAGACTAATTACAAAAGGTCCACAATTATACCATCTAGCACCATTGAACTTGCGAGTGATATATTATGCGCACCAAGCACATCTTTTGTATGCTATGCCAATAATCTATTTAGACAAGGTTATATTCCAAGACACTTGAATGTAATAGAGAAAATCGTTGCCAACAAAGAGAATGCATATGCAGAATGTGTCGCTAGCAGAATTCTTAATTATTACGGTATAGGTACAGCATACAACACATTGTCGATAGATGACTCCAATAATTACCATGTAATATCAGTTAAGACAACGCTAGCCAAGCCTGTACGCATTGACATATCTAGCAATCTTAAATATAGGAACTTGCAAGATTGGATAGATGCAATACACTCTAGCTATCAAGATACAGATAAGGCGACAAATCTTACACAACAACTAATTATGTCCTACCTTGTTAGAGTAGGAATTCTTAATGACTTAGACTTCAGATCTGATCACTGGTTAATTACCGACAACGGACCGGCAAATATAGATATGGAGATGTCGTTGCGAAAACCAATTAATGTTAATAATGCACATTTTCTGTCAAATATAAGATATATTGCAGACAATTACCCAGATATTGTTGACAAATTCACACACAGAACGGCACAATTAATATCCAGCACAGATAATAGCAGCGATCTTGAAAAAATTATCAAAAATGGTGTGTATAATGACTATGGCGTATATGCTAACATGCTTAATATTGCAAGGCAAAATATAGCCGAGACAACCAGCCAATTGACTGAAAAATCTGCAATAAAAGAAAGGTGAAGTTATGAGCAAAATACAAGATTTGCATGACTATATTGCAACCAAGATCAACAAACCACTTGATCCAAATCACAATCACAATATGGCATACCCAACAATAATGTACACATTTGATTGTACAGATTTTTCCGATCATAATCAACAAATTGTGTTGGAAGATTATGATATTCAGACCAATTTAAAATCTTTGGGTGGACGCGCAGTAAAGCAATTCTTCATTGCATCTTCACACGCTTTTGACGAGTTGTTCGACCACAACAGAAATAAGAGTTATGTAACATATATTGACAAAGTGATTAATGAGGGCTATAAAGCACAGCACATATCTGTCTTGCAAAAGAAAACATCTCCAATTAGAGCGCTAAATGAAGTATTTGCTAGCAAAACACTTAATTACTTTGGAATACCAACAGTATATAACATCGCAGCAAAGTCATACGGCGCGACATCAGGTTATTATGTCTTATCAACAGACTTTGTAAGACCGGGCGAAGAAGTTCACCGATTTAACGAATACAGTGGTAGTATGAATGATATAAATAGCTGGCTTAATGGAATCGATTACTTTGTGGATAAATATCAGTTAACAAAAAATATATTAGGGCTAAAACACCCTGTAAAAGAGATTAATGATTCTAGAGAGAAATTAAAAAGACAATTTGTAAAAAGTTATTTGTATAGACAAGTGCTTCTTGCAGATATTGATTATGCGCCACGCAATGCAGGAGTAGTGTATACCGACAAAGGCATTGAGTTGCTTCCTAACTATGACTTGGAATGTACGCTAACCAAAAAATACTATACAAAAGAAAATGACTTATTAGATTGCTATTTACTCTATCCAGATATTGTGCAAGAATTCGTAGACGAAGTAAATATGGCAAATGCAATTGGAAGCAATGGCAAAAGTGCTTTCCGACAATTACTAGAACAAACTACAGACAACATAGATTTTCGCATCAAGGCAGGTAATGTTATAACGCACAATGTCGATCAAATTAATCGTGTAATGAAATATATACAGAATTCAAACACAAACAATATGGAATCATAGGGAGCAAGATTATGCCTAAAGCATTCAAGAAAATTATTGACTATATCAAGGGTAAGAATAGTACACCTTTGGAGCCTAATCATGACTATAACGCAACTCACCCAATAACTCTATATAAGAT
>CAJOPQ010000022.1 GCA_905236445.1 uncultured Clostridia bacterium | reverse complement strand
CTTTTGTCTTAGGCTCAGCGTGTGCTGTATTATTCTTCGCATCTACACCAACTACATCTTTGTCTGGGATTACAATAGGATTACTGTCGCTTACATTACTATTTGCTTTTTCTTCTAATTCTGTAAATGGGACATCTTCTGCTTTTACTGCAGAAAAATCTTCCTGTGGTTCATCGGTCTGAGCGTTGTCTGTATTAACTTCTTCATTGTATTGAATAGATACACCATTAGAATCTTCTACATCACTATTGCTTAGCTCATTTGGTTTCAAATATCCAAGATTCTCATTAGTTGTCTCATCATCTTCTTCATCAAAGTTGATCGATAAATGATCGTCACTAGAACCTGTAGTATCATCTTCACTCGACAATTCGTCTTGATCGGAGGAATTATCTTCGTCACTCGACATTTCCTCAGCAGAAGACTCATCTGACTCTTCCATATCGAATTGAATAGAATCTTCTGATTCGTTGTCAGCATCTACAATATCTTGCTGACTGCTATCGTCCATTTCAAGTTCAACTGATTGTTCGTCAATTTCATCTTTATTATCATTAGGGATATTATCGGAATCATCTTGCACAAATTTTACTTCTTTGGTGCTACTAACCACCTGATTCTGATTGTTATTTTGACTGACTGGCGCCTTTTCTGCTTTAGTTTTTGCATCAAGTATCTCCCGTTCCTTAGCCGATTCATAAAAAGCATTAAGATCAAAATCTTCATCAACATCTTCTTCACTTGGCTCTAAATTAATATCCTTAGAATAAAGATCATCGAAATCTACATCTTTAGTTGAGACTTTCTTTGCATCAACATCATATGCTTTTTCATCATTATTAATTTTTCTATTAGCCTTCAAAGCATTAGCAAACGCAGAAATATTAGATAAAGCTTTTGCAGTATCATTATCATTTATTGTTCCACAAACACTACACCTTGTACTGTTAGGTTGCATTTCATTGCCACATACACTACATTTCATATAATTCACCTTTCTAATAGCATACAACTATTTATATAATATATAAAAAGTATAACAAATATGTCGTTAAGATGTAAAATAAATTATATAAATTTTGCAAATTGTAAATTTGTATCAACTATTCATCGGCGTTATATTTTTTTAATATTTTGGATACTATCCATATAGTTATTGCAACACCAATAGCTAAAATTAAAATTCTTAATATTATGTTTGCATTAGATTTAGAAATGTTGTCATACGATGTATCCAAAGCATCGTTGATGGTTGGAGTACTTTCGGTTGGCGAATTATTAATAGATATTTCGCCAGATTCATTATCAACTGTTGTGTTAAACAAGGCAGTATTTACAACCTTAGCAAGTTTATCACTAGCTGACATGGCAAGGCTTTTTTCTACCATATGACTACCAAATTCGAAAAGCAGTGCCTTAGGATGCAACGCTTGGTTATAATGGCCTTTGGCATAATAAATATCTTTAAATAATCCTGGAGAGATCTCATCGGCCACTGCCATTAGATATATTGCGAATTGCTCATTAATCTCCATGCTAGAATTTGCTTTGCCCACAACCATTCTTACCATGCAATTTTCTCTGCCATTAGAATCTTTGTTGATATAATATGCCCTACTAGCTCCATCTCTGTGAATATCAAATATTGCATTTGGCTCATAATCTTGTATTAATTTCTTTGCAGTTAAGCTACTTCTCGAATAGGCAGATGTATCGTGCGGAATATGTAGAGTCTCATTAACGTGTGTTGTTATTCCATACGATTCAAGAGCATTGGCAAAATGTTTTGCAACATCGTGTATACCCCCTGCACCATATACACTTTCAGTCCCGTCAGTTGGAACATAACTCTCATCATTATGAGTCATATACATACAAATTACTTTGTTAGTATTGGTTGATATTGGGTTGGCATATGGATTGAAATTGACTTTCGGTTTCTCAATTGTATATAGAAATTTAGCAACTCCAGTGCCAGTTGTATCATCTATAGAAATTACTTCATATTTCTGATATTTATTAGAAATATAATAATCGCCAACTTCTACACCCGTTTTCTCAAACAAATACTCTCCCACTTCATTATATATAGTATAATGGTCGAAATTCTCAGTATCGGCATATACATAATCTGGCATTATGGTTGTAATCAATAATGCTAAAATTATCACACTAATTTTTATAACTCGCTTCATTTCTATATCTCCTTAAATTCTTCACAGCTATTTGTTTTGCAATCACTACTGCCAATAATATTGTTGCCATGTTTAGAAGGTTAACATAATTAAATTCCACGAATTGTAACTGCGACATCCATAGCAAATATTCACACACCATAATATATACCAATTCAATACTTATTAACAATAAATTAGATTTTGTTGACAAATTGTTAAATAATATTGGCAGAATATATATACATAATGCAAAACGATAAGAATAATCGATAGACAGGAAAATATTATAATTTATTGCTAACAAGTATATAATGGATAGAATAATTGACACACAAAAATATACTAATATCGTCTTGTAATTAACTTGTATAGAAGTGTACATTAGTAAGACAAACAATAAGATTATAAATACAAAATTTATTCTACAATCACCTAATGAAGTCGTTGCAAAAAACAATGACGCAACAAATCCTAAAGACAATACAATATTTATAACTTTGTCTAGCGACATCTTCTCAAAACAAATAATATAAATTACAACAAGGCACAAAAAAATAATACAAAAAGGCATAATATATTTTCTCCTCTTTGTATTATTGTGTATAGTTATATAATTATTATTCAACAGTATCTGCGTCTTTCTTGAAATCCTCTAGGAAGTCTATAAAATGTGTAAGATCTGCAAACTTCCTATATACACTTGCGAATCTCACATATGCAACATCGTCCAAAGATTTCAATCTTGACATAACCATTTCGCCAACTTGTTTGCTTGTAATTTCTTGTTCTAAATTGTTCTGAATTGTTTTCTGAATATCGTTGACGACCATGTCTATCTGAGCCATGCTAATAGGTCTTTTTTCACAAGCTCTAAGTATTCCTCTTTTTAATTTGCTAGCATCAAATGCCTGCCTAGTTCCATCACTCTTGATTACCAATATCGGCATAGTCTCTATCGCTTCGAATGTTGTATATCTTTTGCCACAAGCAACACATTCTCGTCTTCGTCTTATCTGATTGTTTTCTTCACTGCTTCTGCTATCTACAACTTTACTATCTAAATTGCCACAAAATGGACATTTCATCGCTTTATCACCTCATTAACATATATTAGTACTTATAAATATATCAAATAAGTAGACACTTGTAAATTTATTTCAAGTATAATTTATGGATTTAAGTAAATAAGTCAAAAAATAACTTATTACAAATTATTATGTCTACTTGGTACTTAATTTGTCGAAATTAGCATATATAATAACAGGAGAAAAATAAATATGCAGATTTCTTTTTGTGACCTAAGAGCTAAAGAGGTCGTTAATGTTTTCAACGGAAAACGGTTAGGTAATATAATTGATATGATCATAGACACCAAGTGTGCAAGAGTGCTTGGTTTTGTTGTGCCTAATTGTAATGCAAAATTTGCTATTTTCAAGCCATCATCAGATGTCTTTATTCCTTATAACTGTATTGTTAAGATTGGCAAAGATGTAATATTAGTTGATCTTAATCAAGTCTCGTCTATGGATGTTAAAGATAAAAAACAACAAAAAAATCCAGAGTTGCACAAATCCTATATTGATGAGCCATACGAAGAACAAAACATTTAAAAATGCTAGCAATTAAATGCTAGCATTTTTGTTAGATATTCGCCCTTTCAATAATTCCAGATGGATTAATCCAGTAGTTGATATTCCAATAACTTATTCCAAGCAGATTATATTTAGTTACTATATTGAGTTTTGCATATAAGCTTCTAGCGTCTTCAAACCACACAATATGCTGAGCATTTGGCTCGTAATAAGTGAAAAATGGTGACATGGCAACCTCATCAAATTGAATATTACTGCCTTTTTTTCTTGCAAGATCCAATGCTTGCATATTACTTAAATACATAGCCGCACTTCCTCTTACATAAGGCAGAGTCCAGTCATATGCATAGTTAGATACTCCCAAAAGTATTTTGTTAGACGGAATTTGTGTTACTGCATATTTAATGACATCTTCAATCTTGTTAGCAGGAGAAATCGCTTGAGGATCTCCATACAAATACCCCCATTCATAAGTCATTATAATAACCATATCTGCTATACGCCCTATAGCCTCATAGTCGTGAGCTTGATATAAGTTGCCCGTTTGGAATTCAGAAGTCTTTGGTGCGACAGCAACTGCGATTAGATAGCCGTTTTGTCTTAGAATCTGACTTAAATTCTCTAAAAAATCAGTATAAGCATCTCTATCGTCTGGATATAAGTATTCGAAATCAACAACCAATCCATAGAAGCCCTTGTCATTAAGAATATGCAAAATCTCATTGAATAGATTATTTCTAGCATCATCGTTGACAAAAATCTGATGAGCAACCTCACCACTAAATCCAGTTCCATTAATATTAGTAATAGTCATTAACGGCCTTACATTTTGTGTTTTGGCTTGAGTTATGTACCTTTCATCATTAACTGGTCTTACATTGCCATCTTCCATTACCTCATAACTAAATATACTTAGATAATTCAGATATGGCAATGTGTTGCCAAATATTTCTTCATTGATTCCGGGCAAAACAAATCCATTAGTAAGAACTTGAAAAGTATCAAAATTCTCATATGGTATTACTAATTTTTGACCTGGATAAATCGTTGTACTGCTTCCCAAATCATTTGCCCTTATTAACATGTTAAGTGGCACTTGATAATTTCTGGCAATTCTATATAATGTATCACCTGATTGCACTGTATATACAACATCGTCTACAGGTATTACTATTGCCTGACCAATGACAAGTGTATCGTTAACGTTAAGTGTATTCGTTCTTGAGATATCATCGATTGTAGAGCCAAATCTATTGGCTATTTGATACAGAGAATCACCTTCTTCTATTACATATATAAACATCTAATAATCTCCTCTTTTTTTACTCTTGTTATATATATGCAACAAAGACAAATATTGTTGCAAAGCAAAAGATTAAGAGTGTAAAAAAAAACACATTAAGTTAACTAATAGAGTTAATCTTACTGTGTTATAACTTATTACTGTTCTTCTAATTTGTTAAGCACTTCTACAAAGTAATCAGGTAGTGGTGCATCAAAAGTCATCAATTCATTAGTTGTTGGATGCGACAAAACAAGGCGATACGCATGCAACAACTGACCATTTAATTTGAATTTGCAAGGATTTGGATTATATAATGGATCGCCAACAATAGGATGCTTAAGATAAGCAGAATGCACTCTTATCTGATGCGTTCGTCCAGTCTTTAATTCAAATTTTACTAATGTATAACCCTTGTAGTAATGCTCTACTGTGTAATTTGTAATTGCTTCCTTACCCGTACCACTAGGAACAACAGCCATCTTCAACCTATTGTTTTTGTCTCTAGCAATGTTAGTAACAATCTGTCCAGAATCGTCTTTGAGATGCCCCTGAAGCAACGCTATATAGTATCTTTTGCACGTTTTGTCGGCAATCTGCTTGCTTAACGATAAATGTGCTTTGTCATTCTTTGCTACGACCAGTAGACCACTTGTGTCTTTATCTATTCTATGTACTATCCCCGGCCTAACATCGCCATTGACAGAACTTAGAGAATTAATTGAATACAACAAAGCATTGACTAGTGTTCCTTGCCTATTGCCAACTGCCGGATGCACTACCATGCCTTGCTCTTTGTTGATTACTACTATGTCATCATCTTCATATACAATATTTATAGGCAGATTCTCAGGCTTTGCATATATCTTACTAGTGTCTTCTAATTGTGCAACAACGTTATCATTTTGTTTTAGCAAGTAACCTGCTTTTTGTACTTTGCCATTAACAAGTACACTTCCACTATCTATTGCGTTCTTGATCTGAGACCTAGTAAAGCTATCGAGTATGGTTAATAAATATTTATCTAACCTTAGACCTACGCCACCTTCATCAATAATTAAATCAACATTATTCATTCTTCTTTGATTTTCCTTTCGACTGTACAATAATAACATCTAACACAAATAATACAACGCCAACACAAATACATATGTCTGCAATATTACATACGAAATTGAAAAATGAAAACTTAATAAAATCTCTTACATAATGCATGCTCAACCTGTCAACGACATTGCCAATTGCTCCCGCAATTATAAGAGAATATGATGCTACATATAATCCTGTTTGACTCTTGTTGTTAATATCTATAATTATAAAACAAGCAATAAATACAACGCTAATTATAGTTAGCAAAGTTGTGCTATCTGCAAAGCTACCAAAAGCTGCTCCACTATTTTCAAGATAAGTAAAAGATATTAATCCCCCAAAAATATTAATTACATTATTGCCATCTTTGAAATATTGAGCAAAATATGCCTTTGTACCAAGATCGATACAAATAAGGAGTGCTATTAAAATAAATTTAACTAAGACTTTTTTCTCTAAACAATATTTTTTTACTTTCATACTCCAATTATTTTAACACAAAATATTACGTTTGCAAAAATATTTTCAGTTACATAACTCGTAAATATATTCACACATACAATATTTTATTGCATTTGACTCATCTTGATTTGTTAACAGTTGATTTACCAATTTCTCTAGAATATTACTAGCCTTTATCATCTTTGCCACGTAATAATTAACATTGTCTGACGATTTATCGTTAAGATAACTCTGGATTGTAGCAATATTTGCAAGAATTTGCCCTTTGTGAGTATTGACTGCACTCGCCCCTGCAATTGTACTTATTCCACCAAGCTGAATAGATATAGTCAATTCATATAACACTTTGCCCATATCATATACAAAGTTAATCGCTTGGGCTATCGTGTCAATTTCGTTTGGTGAAAAATTGTCTAAATTAAAGGCGATCTGCTTAGTTTCAAATTTCTGAATATGCATATCAATACTATTGCTTGCGACAACACTTTTGGCCATATCTTCCGTTGGATAGATTAAAGCTATTATATAAGATGTGTCGCCACCTTGCCATATATACCCACTTGCCCCCAAAGCCACAACAGATCCATACATCGCCTCTAATTTCTGATAATCGTCATTTTCTCCAAGTACTACAGCATAATAACCATCTTGTGACCTATATACATCGTAATGATTATTGGAACTAGGCAATATTATATGTGTGCATACTAAGTATACACCAGTTACAATAATTAGTAAGACTACAAAAATAAAAAAAATTTTACTAAATTTACGCTTCTTTTTTATTTCAAAAATATTGTTATAATCGTTTTCCATATACACCTATTATATAACTATTGATACTAGATTCTATGATATGTAAAAATTTTTCATTACTTTTGTCATAAAAATTTGATTTTGTCTACTTTGTACACTTATAATGCAGGCGTTGACTATTTAACTTCTAAAAACTTGGTCAATAATAATAAAATATTCAAGGAGATATATAATGAGAATAAAACCACTATTTGATAGAGTTTTGCTGAAAAGCATAAAACTAAAGGAAAATTCAACAAGTTGCATATTACTACCAGAAACAGTTAATGAGAAATCCGAAATATCTGTTGTTGAAGAAATTGGTACGGGAGGTATAATTGACGGCAACAAAGTAGAGTGGAATGTAAAAAAGGGAGACCAAGTCATTTATAACAAATATTCTGCTCATGAGTTCCATATAGATGGAGAGGACTACGTGCTTATAAGCCAACAGGATATTTTGGCAATAGTTGATACGGATAGGAGGACAGATAATGAGTAAAGAGATGCAATTTGGCTTCGAAGCCATCAAAAGTCTAGAAAGTGGTGTAAATAAGTTAGCAAACGCTGTCAAACTTACACTTGGTCCAAAAGGCAGAAATGTTGCTTTAAATCGCACGTACACTACACCACTTATTACAAATGACGGTGTAACGATAGCAAAGGAAATCGAATTAGACAATCCTTTTGAGAATGTTGGCGCTAATATAATCAAAGAAGCAAGCATTAAGACAAATGATATTGCAGGCGATGGCACAACTACAGCATGCATTCTTGCACAGAGCATTGTAAATAATGGTGTTCGCAATTATAGTGCTGGCGCTAATCAGATAAGCTTGAAAAAAGGAATAGATATAGCAGTAAGGAAAATTACTGAATATCTTAAAGACATTTCAATGCCGATAAAAAATACATCAGACCTATACAATATTGCTAAAATAAGTGCCGAAAACGATGAAATTGGCCAAATCATTGCCAACGCATTTGAGGAAGTTGGCCCAGACGGAAGTATCACAGTTGAAGATGGTAAAACAACCAAAACAAGCTTGCAAATTGTTAAAGGAATGGAATTTGACAAAGGTTATGTCTCACCATATATGGTGACTAATAATGAGAAAATGTCTTGTGTATTAGACAATTGTTACATACTTGTTGTAGATAGCAAAATTAATAATATTCAAGAATTAATGCCTTTGCTTGAATTAATCAACAACGCCTGCATTCCCCTTCTAATTATTGCTGATGACTATGAAAATGAAGTAATCAACACATTGGTACTCAACAAATTACGTGGGACAATTAACGTTGTTGCCGTAAAATCACCATATTTTGCAGACAAAAGAAAAGCCGTTGTCAAAGACATCGCTATCCTTACTGGTGCAACTATTTTTGGTACAGAATTAGGCAATAATTTGGTTAACTGTACACTACAAGATCTAGGTAGGGCTGAAAATATAAAAGTCACAAAAGATTCAACTCTTATAACCAAAGGAAAAGGCGATGAGCAATTGATTGAACAGAGAATAAATGAAATCAAAGCACAGATTAATTCTTGTGATAACGACTTCGACAAAGAAGTATTGCAACAAAGATTATCCAGATTTGCTGGAGGTGTTGCAGTAATTTCCGTTGGTTGTGCAACAGAAGTAGAAGCACAAGAATTGAAGCTTAGAATTGAAGATGCAATCAGTGCAACAAAGAGTGCCTTAGAAGAAGGAATTGTTGCTGGTGGCGGAATTGCACTTCTTAACGCAAGCACAGTGCTAGACAACGAACTTACTGACGATCCAGATATTGCTACTGGTATTCAAATAGTCAAAAATGCCCTATCAGAGCCAATAAAAACCATTTTGCATAATGCAGGATTAGAAGGCAATGTTATAATAAATGAGATAAAACGACAATCTTGTGGCAATATTAATTATGGATACAATGCACAAACTAATAATTATGAAGACTTCATGAAGTCTGGAATAGTCGATCCAACAAAAGTTACAAGATCTGCACTTGAAAATGCCGCAAGTGTAGCAAGCACACTGCTGACGACTGAATGTATTGTGTGCGACAAGAAAGAAAGTAAATAAAAAAAAATTGCAAATTAATATTTGCAATTTTTTTATTTCAACTATTTTTCCTTAGATGCTTTAGTTGCTTTCTTAGGTTCTGCTTTCTTAACCTCTGCCTTCTTAGGTTCTGCTTTTGTGGTAGATGTCTTAGTTGTTGCAGAAGTCTTAGCAGTCTTAGTAGTAGTTGCCTTAACCTCTTTCTTAGGCTCGTCTGTAGCAGAAACTTTAGCAATTTGCTCTTGTTTCTCTTCTGCTTTGTTCTCCTCAATTTCTACAGGAATATCTTTCTTTGATTTTCTTTCATGATAATCCAACACCTCAATAAAGAAGTTGAAGTTGCACATGCTGAATAAGGACGTGATGTAACTAAATAATAGATAATATAAAACGTGAAGAACTATTATTAATAATACTCTTGTAACAGCGCTGTCTATTCTTAGTAGCATAACCAATGCAATAAAGAATAATGCAGTAGCAAGTACGTAGAAGATGTAGAACATAACCTTGTACGCAAACATATTTGCTTTCTGTTTTCTCATTCTTTTTTGTGTTGTAGACAATGCATCTAAGAAATTATCATAATTGTGATGTTCTGCAAAATAGAAAACCATTGAGAACGCACCAATTGCATAAAATAATGGAATAATAAATAATACAGTACTTATAACATAGATAATGAACATTACTATACCTAAGTATAAGTAAAAAAGCATATTCTTGCCAAATCCACTAAACAGTATTTTCAAAGACGGATTCTTGCCTTCTGCAACCTCTCTTACATATCTAATATGACCTACTTGCATATTTCCTACAAACACAACAGCAACAACCAAAATTATTGCAAAAAGTCCATGTACTAATTGGCTTAACCAAGCAGCAGCAAAGATTAATGCCATAAATGGTAAAACAGAAATCAATGTTGCTAAATATATACCACGCTTGCCATGAAATCTCTCTTTTGTGTTAGCAAAGAAGTCTAAAACATTTTTACTATTATTTTTCATTTTTCTCTCCCTTTTTATCTTGGAATTAATATCTTAAGTTAGATTAGACATTAATCTACATCATAGTATAACTATAATATCATTACAATTATACAGTTATTTTCTTAATTTCACAAACAAAATTGATTGATTATTTTTCTTTTATATTTTTTAT
>CAJOPQ010000021.1 GCA_905236445.1 uncultured Clostridia bacterium | reverse complement strand
TGGCAGTAGAGCTGAGACAATCTATAACAAAGCAAAAGCTGTATTGCGTAATATAATTGCAAACGATATGACAGATTATGAAAAAGCATTGTGTATATACGACTGGATCGCAGTCAACACAATGTATAATAGAAATTATGCATATTATGATGATGCAACAATTATGCAGAATCCACAATTTTACCTAGAGGGTATATTCTGGAACGACAACCTTAGAATTGGCGTGTGCGATGCATTTAGCAAAGCATATTCACTTCTATGTAATATGGAAGGCATTGAATGTATTAAGATTTCTGGAGAAGCGATTGTTAACCCACAAACAACTCAAAGGGGTGGTCATGCATGGAATAAAGTCAAGGTTGACGGCAACTATTATGCAGTAGATATCACTTGGACAGAATTTACTGCCAATCTAAATTCAACAACATACGAAATGTTAGAGCATAAATACTTCCTAGTTAGCGATAGTTATATAAGCGATCACTACCCTCATGCTGCTCGTACTAAATTTAACAACTATACTACACCAACCAACCCATACAGTTATTGGTCTAACACAGCAATTTCTAACAATTCAGACACATGCAACTTGATTGTTACAAATGTAACTGATTTAACTACACTATTAACGATTGCAGGTAAAAATAATATGAAATATATAGAAGTGTTTGCTTCGTCTTCATTTAACCTACCTAACAACTTGTCATCTGCAATAACTGGAGCAAACTACTCTTTAAGCAATAAATACACAAACTACAAGTATTATTCTTTGTCTTCTGACTATTCTTACAATGTTACAACACAAGAGGGTGTTAACGGCACAGTATATGTTATTTTGCCTACTTATGCTAGTTGAATATAAGCACAGATTGGAGCATTAAATTATTTAAAATATCTTTTAAATGCCCAATCTTGCATACTCGCTGGCAAAATATTGAGTAATTTCATTTTAAAACTATTGTTAGTCTTATAATATTTCTTAGGTTTCTTACTCGTAACCGCCTTAATATACGTTTCTGCAAATATTTCAGGTGATTTTGCCTTTTCAAGTTCAGTAATCATCATTCCTTGCATTTTTGTAAGTTGACTTTTATATAGTTGGGTATTATTTACCATTTCTTCAAATTGTCCAGTTACTCTGGCTTGCATATTTGTTTTAAATGCACCCGGCCTTATACATATTACTTTAACACCAGACGTTATAAGTTCTCGCCTAAGACTCTCATTATATGTTTCAATTGCATGTTTACTTATTCCATAATATCCATGAAATGGAACACCACATATTTTGCCATATTCACTTGAAATATTAACTATTCTTCCACATGCGTTTTGAACCAGTGGAAAAAATGTTGCATTTATTTTGTATGTTCCCAACAAATTAATCGCTATTATTTTGTCTAATGAGTCCATAGGCAGTTCTATCAGTGATCCAAGCGTAACAATTCCCGCAAAATTAGTAACTAAGTCTAATTTATCAGTGACCGAAAGCACATATTCATAGGCAGACAGTATGTCTTGATCTTTGGTGATATCCATTTTAATATAATGCAGATTATTTTCTATTTTGTTACTAGAATATATTTTGTCTGCACAAAATACAGTATATCCCAACTGCGTCAACCTTTGTATAGAGGCTCGTGCCAAGCCACTTTCAGAACCACTTATAAATGCATATTTCATAAATTTATCTCCTTTCGTTTTCATATTTTACAATAAGACGCTTCTTATATTTATTAAGAAGCGTTTTTTTCACAAAACTTTTTACTATGGCAAGGTTGCAAAACTTAACACATACATGATTTGCAAATCGCTTGTTTTTCTCTTTTAAATTGTATCAGACACTTTTATTAAAAAGCGACCACGCTATTCTAAGCTTCCTATTTCACCTCTATCAACTTATCCATTGCAAAAGAGTATAGATATTTTGCCACAACCCTCTTTCCATAAGCCAATTCATACGCCTTAGAGTATAGCGACAATTGTGTTCTATATGTATCAATAAGCTGAGATTCGTCATGTGTCCTATTTGTTTTGTAATCTACTATTATTACGCCATCTTTAGATTCTATTACAAGGTCTAATATGCCTTGCACTAATACATTTTTGTTGCATACACTTTCGTCAATTAATTCATTATGGGGAGCAAGGAGTAAGAAGTTAGGTTCTTTGCTTATCAAATCCCCTTTTCCAATTAATTGCGCTACTATCTTTTTTGCTTTGGCAATCTTATTTATATCAATTTTCCCAAGCCAAATAGGATTAATAACATGTTCAAAAACCAGTTGGTCGACTAGAGCTTTAATATCTTGACTATCGTTTCCAAAATCGATATTTTGCATAATTTTATGATACTCTGTTCCCAGCTCCATAGCATCATTGCTATTCATAGACTCTGTAACATTCATTTTCTTGAAATTATCCAGCGCGTTTGTATAATCTACTTCTTGTTCCTTGAGAATGCTAGATACTGAGTTTTTGAAAGATATATTGCTGTAATCTGGAAGTTGCAAGTTGTGATACTTTTTTAGACTCTTGACTAGATTAGGATTAGACACATCTAATATTATTTGTTGAGACGAAGCATTAAGATTGAACGCACGAGCATCTACTATCTCTACGCACATGTTACGCTCCTCGTCAAAGATTTCAAATTTGCTCTTTTTGTTAACAAAATTGCTCAATTCTGCACCACTAAAAGACATTGCCAGCACATCGAAATATGTTTGACAACTATCCAAGTCCCGTTTGGCATATCCAGTCAAATCCACAACACCTGTAATATACAACAACTCTTTTGGCCTTGTAAGTGCTACATACATAAGTCTAATAGCTTCTTCGAATTCTTCTTTCCTATTTTTTAGAGCTATTGCATTCATATTAATATTGTTTATACGAGCAAAATCTTCGTCAACACCATTGACAGCAAAACCAAGATCTTTGTTAATCCTGATATTGCCCTTCGCATTCTTTAGTATTTTCTCACCCAATCCACCAACAATTACAACTGGATAATCCAGACCTTTTGATGAATGCATAGTCATTAGAGTGACCGAATCGGCACCACCCGTTATCGTTACTTCGGAGTCCTTATCTTTGATAATATCTAGATAGTCCAACAATCTGGCAAGATCGTTTTGATAGACGGCTGATGCAACTATAGAGCAAAATTCATTAATATAACACTCTTTCTCAACACCGTCTGGCATGCTTTTGAAATATGTAATTAGCATATTATCATCAATAAATTTTTTCAAAACAGTATATATGTCTTGACTAATAATGTCTAGACGAAAATCTCGCAATACCTGCCTTAATTTTGCAATTTTGCAAGACTCGTTAGGTAAAGACTCTTCTGCCTTAAGACAAGCCTCATAAAAAGTCTGTGCATCTGGAGCACATAGTCTTATATTAGCCAATTCATCATCGGTCATTCGGATAATTGGACTACGGAGAAGGGCAACGAAAGCAATATCATTTGCTTCGTTGTATACGCAACTAAGCAGTGAATATAGAATTTGCACCTCTGCACTGTCAAATATATTACACTTAATTGTTACACTTACAGGTATATTATATTTTTTCAAAGCGACCCATGTACTATGAGTCAATTCTTTTTTATCTCGCAATAAAATGGCAATGTCTTTGTATTGATATCTACTAGTCTTAATTATTTGGGCAACCTTGTTAACAATCAATTGTGCCTCATATTCCCTTTTTGATATTTCATTGTCATAGACTTGCTCATCATTGGCGCTTTTAATATCTGCCATATCTATGATGCTAAGATATACATTCTGCTCAACACTTCCCTCTTTGCCAGCAATCAGTCTTGCCTCTTCTTTGTAATTAATTCCGACATTATCAACTGTGATTGCATTATCAAATACATTATTGACAACACCAAGTATATCGACATCACTTCGAAAGTTTTTGTTAAAAAGTATTAACTTTTTGTCAACATCTCCGTTTTTGTATTTATTGTATTTGTCCAAAAATATCTCTGGAGAACTCTGCCTGAATCTATAAATACTTTGCTTTACATCACCAATCATGTACAGATTGTTTGACTGTGCGATTTTGTCTATTAGACTACTTTGCATATTGTTAACATCTTGATATTCATCTACAAATATATATTTATAGTCTTGTCTAAGGGCCTCTACAATCTTGTCATTTTCTGTTAGTCTGTTTGCATACATCTCTAGGTCATTGAAATCTAGTAAATTGTTCTCTTTTTTAATTCTGCCATACTCTTCTATTAATTTTAGACATAATGCGTATACGTCTTTCGCCAACTCCTGATTGTATGCATTATTATCAACGAAGTCCGCCTCAAGAAATACACCAAATATCTGCATTGCATCGTTCTTTAATTTTTTAAATGCTTCAGATAGGCTATCCATTCTTTCAGACAACTCAACCAGTTCTGGATATTTTTGCAAATTTATACTTGGTTTGTTTGGCAACTTCTCTGCCCTTAATATTTTAGCAACGTCCTTTACACAAGACACACTGTTAATTTTGTCAATAATATCCGTTCTTGCAACGCAGAATGATTGTATCTTTGGTAGATCATATGCCAGATTATATAGACTTTGGAATTCAGGTCTTAGATTTTGAAAATGCTTGTTATAATAATTTAAAAGAAACTGCCACACTATATTCGATTCTTCTAGCGTGTAACAAGAATCTAATTTGTCTTCGCACCAAGACTGATACGAATGTCTGCAAATTAAATATTCATATAATGTAAGAATAGCGCTTCTTAACGCTTCATCATTTCTTGCATTATTGAAGTTCTCATAAAGTGCGCCAAACTTCTCACCCTCGTTAACAACGCTCCATTCGAATACAGCACTTAGTGCATTGTTCATCAGGTAGTTTTTCGATTTCTCATTAGAAAGAATGCTATAGTTCGGATCTACGCCCAGTTCGAAAAAATATTTTTTAATAATTTTGTTGCAGAACGCATGTATTGTGCCTATATCTGCATTATTTAACAAATCTATCTGTCTAGAGATATGTTCTTGCATATTTTCGTCATCACACATTTCAATTGCACGTTGCAAGCACATATATAAATCGTGCTTCATCTTAGATGCTGCAGCAGTTGTGTAAGTAACTATAAGAAGGTCGGATATATCAACCTTCTCAATGAGAATAAGGTGTAATATCTTTCTTATCATTGTTGTTGTTTTGCCTGTACCAGCACTAGCAGAAACAAGTATAGAGTGATCGAAGTCATCAACAAATTCTCTCTGCTGCTCAGTCAGTCTAGAGTATATTAATTCGTCAAAATTACTCATACGCCACCTCCTTGCTCGCAACCGAACACATCGCTTAAAGACGCCACTTTTTGCACTTTGCGATATTTGTTGCCATATCTTCTATTGAAATTACATATTCCATGATATTTGCAATGTTTGCAAGCACTGTTGCTGTCTATCATGAGAGGAACAACATCAATATATCCCTCCATAATTTTGCAAGCACTTAGGTTCAAAGTGTCTACCAAAAAGTGACTAGCACTGTCCAAGACTTTTCTATCTATCATCAAATTCTTAGACACATTGCTTGCAGTGTATCCACCCTCTTTGTTGGTAGAGAGTCTTAGCGTAATTCCATTTGCAGAGACTTCTCTTAATTTGTGGTCAATATTGCCAACAACCTCGCTGTCCTTGACAAAAAAACCCTGATATCTGTATTTTTGTGTTTTTTCTATTTTGTTATTTATTGGAAGATAAAACGCCCCAACTGGAGTATAATTACTCGAATTAGAATAAAGTAACATATATGTAAATAGTTGAATTTTCTTTCCAGCAACAAAATCTGTAAAGTTGTTAAAACTAGAATTGCCAGTTTTGTAATCTATAACCAAGAATGTCTTATCCTTTTCATTTACGTCTATTCTATCTACTTTACCTGTAACTTTGATTGTTTTTCCATTAGTTAGACTGATAGCTATTGCGCCATTGTTTGATTTGTTGAAATTATGTTCCAACAGCTTTGGCTCGTATGAGCTGTTCCTTAATTGCTCAATTATTGCAATAGTCATTCGTTCAATCTCGGGATAAAGGCTATTAATTGTACTTGCATTGGCATTGTTAGACACAAATCTTATATATTTACTCTGTCCTATCACTTGATCAAGATTTGTTTTCACAAACGATTTGATGTTAGATACGAACTCATTATCGTTTCTATAGTTGTTAATATCAAAAATTGTGTTTTTTAAGTATTCATGTATTATATTTCCTATATCATTGTTAGCAATTCGTCCACTTTCCTGTTCTCGAAGTTTTAATCCGTAAGTTAAAAAATGTGCATAAGGACATCTTGCAAAAGTCTCGAATTGGCTAGGGCTTGTCTCACCACTTCTAAAATATAGTTTGTTCGCACTAGTTATAGGCGTAACATTGTTTGTATATGCAGCATTAGAAATTATATCTATATCTTTGTCATCTATGCTATGATATACGCTAGATACTAATGTTCGAAAATTTGTGTTGCCACTATAGACATCCCATTCCTTTATATAATCAACAATGTTTCCATACGCCATCTTCTTAGAAATGTTCCTTTGAACAACTTTGTCAACAGTTGCGTCATCAGATTCAACCATAATATTCTCACTTGCATCTATCAACTCACAACTGGTTACACATTTTTTTATCTCATTGACAACATTGGCACAATACACTTCTTCACCTTTGCCATCAACTGCAACATAAGAAAATACTAGACCCTGTTGTGCTTTCAACACGCTTTCATACAACTTGAATTTTTTTCTTTTGTTAATTAAATTAATAGAAGGGGTCAATCTATTTTGTTTTTCAATAACACAAAGTTCTTTATCACTCAACAAAGCAGTCTCAACTGCATATTTAGGCAAATCTCCATCAGAAGCCCCGACAAAATATATTGCCTTAACTTGCGACAAATAACTAGTTGCAAAATCAGACACAACCACACTGCCAACCTTGATAGGAGGTAAAGTAATGGCAACATCAGACACAAATGTCTTAAAAATTTCGTAGAATTCTTTAGGGCTAAATTCTTCATTTTTGAACAACATTGACATTTCTTGCCATATTGTTGACAATTTATTATACGATTGTGTCAACTCCTTAGCATTTATCACGTCTTGCAGGTCAATATATTTGGAGTACAACATTTCGTAATACTCATCAAACTTCAACGCACTTAAAAGATTGCTTATAGCCTCTTGATAATATTCCACATTTCCACTAACCAAAGACAAGTTTCCCACTGCAGATTTAATCTTTGCAACAGCACTAACCAAATCATCGGTTACTTCTAGCTTATCAGGTATCTCTATTAAATATTTACCGTTAGCATTAATTTTGGTAACATATGATTTGTAGGCAATAACTTCTGACATAGTTAGCCTTAGGATATTTGTATCAATTAACTTGATAAGCGTATACTTGTTTAAACCATTGCACGCAAACTCTAGCATTGCCAAAATTATTTTGCACAATACATTATCGCTCAGATGTTTCGATTGGTCGAAATAACATTGCAAATCTACCTTGTTGAACATCTCTTCAATCGTTTCTTTGTATGAATCCATATCGGACACAATAATTGCCACATCTTCGACATTATATTTGCCATCAAGTATCGCTTTCTTAATATCTGTTGCAACAAAAGAAACTTCGTTCCTTACATTACTAGATTTGATAACACGAAGATTCATATCTGCCAAGGTTGTAACTTTGCCATTGCCAAAAATGTTTTTACTCATAATTAGATTGTTTCTATTCTCTGGCTCTATCATCACCTTATCATAAGTTACGCCTTGACTATCTAATATACTAGCTAGATTATAGTAAATATCATTCGTGAAAATATTTTTATTTTTCGCATCTTTCACCGACTTGGAATAGGTCGTGCAAATATTAAAACTTCTAGCATATTTTGCAAGTTTTGCCACCACTCTTGCAATTGCTGGAGTTATATCCTCGAAATCTACTAGGAAAAAATCTATACCATGTACATCTTCTTTGGTAATAGACTTCTCATATAGATCTAGTTGATTGAAACTGTCTGTGTATTCATCATTTAAGTATTTCTCATACTCGCTAT
>CAJOPQ010000020.1 GCA_905236445.1 uncultured Clostridia bacterium | reverse complement strand
ATTTCAAGTTAACTTATCTTGCTAGACAAGCTCAACTATATAACTATATCAACGAACTAAGTGCTTAAATAATTGATAAGAAATAAGGCGACCACAGAATATATTGGTCGTCTATTTTTTTTGTTAGTTATTTCAAATTTTGCATAATTCGAATATTTAGATATTTCGCTTCAGCAATAAGTGTGTCGTGCGTGTTGGATATTTCTTCTTCTAGACAATCTATAAGAAGTTTGGACTTAATCTTCGTTGTTATATGTTTATTAATCTTTGCTTCATCGATTAATTCCATATTAGATATATTCAACTCTTCTAGACAAAGAGGGACATTCCTCTTACGCAATATAGCTACATCTTGTTTTAGCCAAGCATATTCATTAGGAATAAAACTTTCCAAAAACTTTTTTATTTCGCTATCTGCATTATAGAAGTTCATAATCAATCTTCTATAACTTTTCTTGCCAGTAAAGACAACCTCTTGAAAAAGATTGTAAGTTGTAATAATAGTCTGAAGATTCTTAGATGATTCTTTTAATCCACTTGGACCGAAATATGTATTGACTGCCCATATAACTTGTTGTGGATTAACATATTTAAAGTTGAAGTAATTGGCAAGGAATAGAATGCAGAATCCAATATATCTAAAATTCTTTGGCAAAGCAAAAAAATTTGTTCTATATCTTTTACCAATTTGAAAATTTGCAAAATTACTATTGAGAATGTATTGAAATATATTAATGTAATTGAAGTTGTCTAGGAAATTCTCTGACAACTTTGTTGAATCGTATTTGAAATCGCTGACAACAATTTTTTTCAACTCTTTCAATACTCGTTCGGCTGTTATGTCACGCAATTGATATGCATATTCTTTGGCAGACTTCTTAGTCTGTTTGTCAATTGCAAAGCCTAATTCGCTAGCAATTCTTATAAGCCTTAGAATCCTAAGCCCATCAGATTCGAAAACTTCCTCAGGTGTCTTGATACATCGAAGTACATGGTTGTTAATATCGTTGATGCCACCATACACATCTATAACTTCTTTTGATAGAATGTTGAAGTATAGACAATTTGCTGTAAAATCTCGCCTAGATGCATCTAACTTAATGTCGCTAACGAACTCCACATCATCTGGACTGTGCATTCCACCTTTGCTATAATTTTCTTTTCTAAAAGTGGTGTATTCATACTCCTCGTCGTTTACTTTGATAAGCACCGTTCCCAATTTCTTGTTGACAATATGTGCATCATATCCCAAAGACTGTGCAATCTCTAGCACTGTGTCATACTTCAAATCTCCACATATGTCAAGATCGGTGTTGGCAAGGTTGAGATAAGCATTCCTCACATATCCACCCACAATATACAGCGTTCCACCACAAGACTGTATGGCTTTGGCAAGTTTGATTAAGTTGTCGCTTATATTTAATTCCAATTTTTCCATCTTGTCATCTTTTTCTATAATAATCATAGGTAATTATACAATACAAAATTGTAAATTGCAAAAAAATATTATGTCTACTCTACAAAAAAAGTAATTGATTATATTCAATTACTTCTCGTCACTTCTAATATCTTAATATATCTATTGCCCAAGCAGTCTTGGTGTCTTTGTCTACTTTGACCTTGTTGCTTATTTCTACTCCAAATACAACCAACACTTCTTTGCCAGAGGCAAGGACTGGTGTAATGTTTCGAAGCCTTGTAGGTACTTTCTTGTCAATTAGATAGTCACTAAGGGATTTAGTTCCACCACCAAATTTCTCAAAATAATCTCCAGCTTCTCTAAATCTTATTACAGCATCTTTAGGAATCTTAGCATTATCTATTAGGTGTCTATGACTATTTGGATCAAATTTCCTAGTTATAGCCAATTCAATAATACCATACTCTTGAATATCTATTCTGCCACGCTGCATTTTCCAAGTTTTTTGCTCTGTCTTAAAACTTTTGTTAGTTAGAGTTATATAATTATATTCTTTAATTGCTACAAGTTCATTAGGTAGGTTGATTTTTGAACCATTTTCTCCATTTAATGCCAAATCTTTAATCAATTCTATATGTTTTCTCTCAATATCTTTGTTAATATTGATTGATCGCAAAGCTTTTCGAATAATTCTGTTGATTACAGGATCGGGTTGAACGAAATAATTTGTTTTGATCTTAACAATACCGTCTTTGGACTCTATATCTACACTTGCAACATTATTGATATATTTGTCATCTTGCCTACAAATATCTGCAAACTTGCAGATTGATTGGTCTGCGTTCGGCCACTTGTTGCGAATAAGTGGCATTATCATATTGCGAATATAGTTCCTTGCATAATCGTTTTTAAAATTAGTCTCATCGTCTACGTATGGAATACCGTTTTTCTCAACATATGCTTGAATTTCTTCTCTAGAGGTTGATAGAAGTGGACGAATAAAAGTCTTGCCTTTGCCAAACTCCATTCCACTAGCCCCGCCAAGACCTGTTCCTCTAAAGATATTAAGCAAGATTGTCTCCGATTGATCTTGCAAGTGATGAGCAAGAGCAATCTTGTCTACAACTTTGTTCTTAATCAATGCACGGAAAACTTCATATCTTGCTTCCCTTGCGCCTTCTTCTAGCGTCATTTTCTTCTCGTTGCAATATTTTACACAATCTAGAGAGTACGTTAGGCACTCTATTCCGTGTTTTTTACAATATCCAACAACAAAAGCAGTGTCTTTCTTACTATTTTCTCTAATATTGTGGTCAATATTAATTGCTACTACTTCAATTCCAAGTTCTTTGCTGTTGCTATATAAATAATGCAGAAGACACATACTGTCTCTGCCACCAGAACATGCCACGCCAATTCGTTCGCCACTCTTGATGAGTTCTTGAGATTGTATAATGTTGTATACATTTTTCATATGTAAATAAACTCCAAATTTTTAAATATATTTCGCACAAACTTCGATATTATATAATATAGTATAAACTATTCAAAAGAAAAATTCAATACCTTTTGTAATTGTTTTTCACAACAATTTGTTTGACTAAGTTATAATTAAGATATAAACTATGTGTATACAAATGAATGTAAGGTGGGAAAATTAATGCAATTAAAGTTGTTAAACTTCTATAAAATGTTAGCAAATATTGCAAATAATTTGGTTGGTGCGTTTGTGCCACTTATAGTGTATAAAGCAACAGGATCATTAGTTGATGTTGCTCTATTTTTGTTTGTAAGGGTGATTTTTAGATTGATAAGCGATATAACATTGAAGAATTTTATTCAATCTAAACCTGAAATATTCTTGATTATACGATTTTTCACAGTGGCGATATATTGTTTCTCATTAACCATTATATCCTCTAATATTATACTTGGTTGCTTGTTAGTTGCCTTGTTCTATGGCTTGGATAACTCTATCAAGACACTTGCCAACGAGACTCTATTCAATTACGCCTCATCTGCTAGGGCAGATTCTAGCAATATAGGCTTGACTAGATTGTTCGAAGAACTGGGTGTATTGCTAGGTGTATTTGTAGGAGGATTACTACTTGATGTTGACCAATTAGTTGTGTATATATTAGCAACAATTATGTATTTCGTATCTATATTACCTCTATTCGTATATTATATCAAAAATAAAAAGAATCCAGCATTCAACAAAGAGTTGGTGTCAAATGCTACCACGAAATTGACAGAAAACAACACAATTGACAACAAAAAATCAGTCAAGTATATAATATTATCAATGCTTATGTGTTATGGGGTGGTGTATTTCTGCTTTGCACCTAACGACACAATAAGTATGATATTTAATGTCAATAATTTTTTGTCTGGAGGAACTTCGTATTCATTTGCCAGTTACATAATAATAACATTCGAGATAACATATGCTGTAGGTGGACTTTTGGTTAGCAGATTGGATAGAAGGCATGATTTGTTAGATGTGGCAAGAGGGGCATGTCTGATACTAGCAGGGGTTTTTGTCGTTATGACTTTTGTTCATAATACTATTGTTATGTTCGTGTGCTTTGGCTTGTTCGGCTTTGTTCAGCCAGTATTGTCTATATTTGTGTTGCAAAGATTGATGCAGAAGTCCAGAATATTGGGGGCAAGTAATTCTGCATTCGTCATGAGGGATATTGCTTGCTGTGTTTCTTATGCTGTGTTATATTTGTTAGTGCTAGTGTTCGGCTTGCTTAACATTTCTCTTAGTTGGTACTTCCTTGTGGCTGGAATTATGATGATTGTTACATTCTTTGTCATGCCGTACATGGAAGAAAAAACAAGGAAAATGCTTGTTGATTTCGTAGAAGATAATGATATTTCAACTAATAACACACACATATTGTAAAAATTTTGCCAAAATTACGTACAATTAGTATACAAATTTGTATTTTTGTGATATAATTACCGAACTAACATAGAAAAAATCTTTTTCTGTGTTAGTTTTTTTTGTCTATTATAGGTCAGCAATTTGATATACTAGCAAATGCTGACTTTTTTCGTTATTTGTTCCAATAAGCATTTACAAATTCTAAAATATAGTATATACTAGTATAGTAGTTGGTGTTATCAGCCTATTTCAGTAAACTTGTTGATATATATCATATTCATTCGATACGTTATATAGAATAACGAAGTAAAATTTATTTTCAAGGAGAATATATGGACCCGAGTGTGGGGTTGTTGTTGGTTAACAGAGTCAACCCAGTATTATACATAGTAATAGCTTTATTAATTGTGCTGTCTGCATTTTTTTCTGCCAGCGAGACAGCGTATTCATCTTCTAATATTATCAGGATTAGGAACATGGCAGATGAGAACAAGAAAGGTGCACGACGCGCATTAATTATTTGCGAGAATTTCGATAGAATGCTCTCAACTATATTAGTCGGCAACAATCTAGTCAATATCGCCAATACAACAATTTGTGCATATGTTTTCAGCGTCTTTATCTTAGATCCAACACTTGCAAATGTGTTGAACACGATTATAATGACCTTGTTGATTCTTATTTTTGGCGAGATTCTGCCTAAGAGTCTGGCAAAACAGAGACCAGAGAAGGTTGCACTTAAGTTCGCTAACACGTTGTATGTTATATCAATCATCTTGTACCCTATAGCGATAATTTTCACCAAGATGCAACAAAGTTTTGTAAAAAGGCGAGTTGGTGGTGTAGATAATGATCCTACTGTTACAGAAGACGAGTTGGAGACAATTATAGACACTATGGAAGAAGAGGGTGTAATCAATAGTGATGATGCAGATCTTATTCAAGGTGTGTTGGACCTAGGCGAGACTACTGCCTATGATATTATGACACCAAGGGTAGATGTGTCTGCTGTAGATGTGTTAGATGGCAATGAGAAAATTAAGCAGGTTTTCGAGGAAACCAGTTATTCCAGATTGCCAGTGTACGAGGAAGATATAGATCATGTTATTGGATTCATTAGCCAAAAAGACTTCTATCCAGAATACATTAAGAATAAAAATTTTGATATTAACAAGATAATCAATCCAATGTTGTATGTCAGTGAGAACATGAAAGTAGATGACATAATAAGAAGTATGCAGAAGGCAAAGAGGCATATAGCAGTTGTGTCTGACGAACATGGTGGCACTAGTGGAATAGTCTGCATGGAAGATGCGTTGGAGGAGATGGTTGGCGAGATATACGACGAGCATGACGAAGTAGATGAAGATGTAATATCCAAAGTGGAAGATAATACATACATTGTAGATGCAGAATGTGAATTGGATAAGTTATTCGAGACTCTTAAGATTAACAAATTGCCAGAGACAGAATACAACACAGTGGGTGGATTTGTGTACGAATTGTCCGAGAGTATCCCACAAGTTGGCAAAAGTTATTCTTATGCTACAATTGAGGAGAAGTACGACAAGAGCGGCAACTATATCGAGAGGGCTATCAAGATTATTTTCACATATACAGAAGTAGAGGATAATAGGGCAAAAAAGCTAAAAGTTGTGGTATCTTATGCAACTGGCGTGCCTAAGAGAATTGATTGAACAAAATAAGCATGTTGAAACAACATGCTTTATTTTTTGCCTACAATTACATTGTAGGATTGTCTAATATTTGTCTAATTTCTTTGCCTACATTTGCCAAGCTTTGTGCAGTGGAATACTCCCTGCCTCGAACTAGAAGATTATCGTTACTAATTAATCTGTCTAGAATCAATGTATCTTCTGGCACTTCATCGTTATTTTCGGCTTCTGCAATTTCTGGCAAAGTTCTGTCGCCATAGATATTGTGGAACATAAAACTTCTGCTAATCATACTAGTGAGAAGTTCCATATCGATAGAATTATTTGCAAGTGCAATTGTGTGTAGATTGCCATCTAACGAAGAGGGTGCTTGTTCTACATCTGCTTTCGAGTTTTGGAATTTTGCAACGAATGTATAGTTGCTAGCAAGTTGTGTAGTATCAATTTGGTCAAGCACTGGGGAGTCTAGGAATACATACATTCCACCCTCTTTGAAATTCTTGATTGCAGCATAGGCTGCCAATAGATAACTTATAACCATACTGTCATTAGTCAATACCATAGAGCCGTTAACAGATGGCGTAGCTATTACAAAATCGCTATTTGATTTCAAAAATTCATTAATTGCTTCTTCTGAATATGTATAATCCATATTTGTCTCCTTCTATTTTTCATTTTCTAATAAGTAAGTTGTAACATCTTGTGCCAGCTTGTCCAATTCTGCCATAGAAGAATATTCTACTCGATTCGTTAATTGCGTCTTTCTGCCTACAATATCATCTACAATCAGTGTGTCCTGTGGCTTTACTCTGTTCGCCTCAGCGTGCTTTGCTGATTCTATTCCAACATTTCCATATAAGTTGCAAGATGCAAAACATTTGCCAACCAACGTATCAATCATGTACAATTCTTGCAAATTTTTGGTCAAAGTTAGTGTATGAATATGTCCGTCTGCCAATATTGAGTCTGTTGGATCATACTTAGAGTTGGTAATGCTGGTTAGATAATTGTACTCTTTTGCAAGATTGGCTGTGTCAACCACATCTGTTAAGCCAGGTGGGAAAATTACGAAACAGGCATCGACATGGTTATTACTTGCAATAAGGTACGCCAAATTAAGATAATAGGGAATTGCCACATCATTGGTTAGTATCAAAGAGTCTGAAATGTATGGAACTGCAATAACAACCTCGTCTGTGTCTACGAAGAAATTTTCTACTGCTTGTTGGATAGCATCATTCATATAACTGTACCTTTCTAATAGAATATATTCAAGCGTTTTTACGCAAAATAATCTATATATACATAGATTGTAACATGTCAAAATATAAAATGTCAATACCCAAATTAGACCAAAAATTAAGACTTGTCCCATAATGGTGCAATACAAAGTAGTAAAAATTGCATGCACTGCGTTTATTTAGTTGACTTTAGATTGATTTAGGTTATATTATAAGTATAAATATTAATATGGTGGGAAGTGTGATTTGCTACCATTAGAAATATCTTTTTACTTTGAATTGAAGGAAATATTATGGAAAATAAGAAAAAATTATTAATAACATTATCAATTATTGCAGTTGCTTTGGCAGTTGCCCTAACGTCACTTATAGTAGTCTTAGTTGACAACGTTAGATCTGCAAGTACCAGCATCAATGTACAATTTGAGTCAAAAGATGTCTTAGTAGATGTTAGTGGCAAATACTACTACGGTGGCGTGTCACACAATATGTCTAATGGTGCTGTGTTGTCAATAACGCCTTACAACAGGACTGGCACACTGACTCCAGATGAATCGACTATTACACTTAGCGCAACTAACAAGAGGGCAATCCTTGAATACAAATTCGTCAATCAATCTAGCGTGGCAAATGCAGAGATTGAGTTGCAGATTGCAAGTTCAACAACAAGCAATATTAATGTAACATATCTTGTATCAGACACGGCTCTTTATTCATTTCCAGCAGAGGGTGGCAATACCTCACTTCCAACTGTGCTGTTGCAGGCAGGAATTAATAATACGAAATATATTTATGTAATTGCAGATATTATAGATGTTATGCACAATGCTAGTTATTCTGCTAGTTATACATTCGTTATGGATAGATGTACGGCATCTGCCATTACTTACAATACCTCTCAATCACTTGGTGCAACATCAGTTATGAGTCCTTCAATGAACAATTATACTAGCCTAACTGATACTGCAGTAATAGGTGGACACTTATATAGCGAGCCAGTTCCTCAAGCTGTGGGTTATCTGTTCGAGGGTTGGTATAGCGATAGCGCATTTAATAATAGATTATCTTTCCCATGCAATCTTAGCAATTATCCAACAATATATGCTAACTTCTTAGCCAACACAACACCTGCAGACAATTTGGAGT